>JAIEOG010000343.1 GCA_019750655.1 bacterium | reverse complement strand
TGCGCGGCTGTTCGCCGCGGTCGCGGTAAGTATCGGGATCGTAGGCCCCGTCGTCGTCCGCCGTGTCCGCTTCGTCGGAACTATCGTCTTCCATCACCTCGAAGTCGGTGCCGAACGGCTCGTCGATAATATCGTCGACATACAGGAACGCTGTACGCTCAAGACCTAATTCCAAAAAGGCCGCTTGCATGCCCGGAAGCACGCGCTTCACGACGCCTTTGTAAATATTTCCAACAACGTTGCGGTCTTCTTCCCGCTCGATGTGGAGCTGGCGGATCTCGCCATCCTCCAAGGTCGCCACTCGGGTTTCGTAGTGGCTTGCATTCACCAAAATCTGTCTGCTCATGGACCTAAATCTCCTATAGGCAGGTAATACTTAGCGATAACATGGGGAGGCCGGTTGGGCTACCTTCCATTCCCAAAGTGGGGGGATTCTAAAAGCAGAGGTCGCTCGGAACAAAGAGCCCCTAAGCAGGGCCCGATCCGGAAGAAACGGATGGCGGGATCCCGCAATGGGCGAGGCCCCGGGGTCGTGATCTGGAGCGGCCAAACTCCTCCGCTGGTCGGCGCGGACCCCAAGCGATACCCCTTCAACCCGTGGCGCATTCCCTGGCCCGTTGCTTTCGCGGCCGCTTCCTTCGCGACCCAGAAAGCCAACGGCAATGGGGCGGGTTTTCCGTCGACAGAAATCTCGCCGGAAGAAAAAGCAGCGCGCTCTTGGTCGTCGGAAATGCGCTCTAAAACAGATTTCACAGGGCGATTTTCCGGTTCGAGATCAATTCCCAGAGTTTGCGGACCGAGCGCTGCGATTGCCCAGCCCGAAGCATGCGCCCACGAGAGAAAAAAACCTTCTTTCGGCTTTTTATCGACGATAACCATCGGGTATCCGTCGATAGAATGCATTTGAACCACCGCGTCAGGAAGCACGGGCTCTAAGAGCCTTTTGGCAGCCAATCTTCCCGCCAACCACTCGGCACGTCGCGTTAAAACAGCTTTTTCGATGTCTTCCGGCATGGGACACCACGGCTCCACTGCGGCGCGCAGGTCCATTGCGTCAATCTCGGAATAACGCACCGTGTCTGTTTTAATCGCAATAATATTAGCCACTCTCTAGTCCAGGACCTAACCCTGGCCCAGGACCCACAAAAAAACCAGATTTTTTCAACGCGCAAAGACTCGTCGCGTCAAGAAAAAAGTAAGGAAAATCAGCATTTGGGCTCGGGGAATCGCGCACGAAATCCGAATAGTTATTCGAGTTGATCTTTTTGCACCAGGGTTTCGCAAGGGAATTTTTTTGATTCGACACTCAAAAATTTTCTTACTCGCACTAGCGATAAGTGCATTCGTACGCGCGGAAGATGCGTCTGCGCCGTCGTCTGCACCGTCGGAAAATGCGAGTGCAACACAATCTGCTGGTCCGAAAAAACCTTTGCGCCAACAGCTCGTGGAAAAACTCACGAAGCGCGATGGTAACCCAGCGCAGATCGTGATTTTCAACGCCGTGGAAAGCGAGACCACGCAACTTGGTGTGGAAATTTCCAAAGCGATCGAAGTCGCGCTGAACAGTTACGGAACGCTGAAAATCCGCCGCGAAGAATATGCGCTCCCGGCTCTGACCATGGAAGAAATGCGTTTCGCCATGGCCCGCTATAATGCCGATGTCTTGATTACGCCGGTGATCAAGCCCAATGCCGTAGACGTCTTCTTGTTCGATAAGCGCACGCCTTACAACTTGTACGCCCATAGCGAAGTCGTTGACACGATGGTCAAGAACGCCGACTCCTATGCCGTCGCCCAAGGCATAACTCGCCTCTTGGTCCGCCGCATCTTGTACCGTTACTTGAACGACCAGTTCTTCGAACTCCCCCGCGAAGAAAGCTTGCCGATCTTGCAGTCTGAGATCCCACAATGGATCGCTAGCCCCGAATCGCTCGCTTTAGTGAACCGTGAATTGACCAGCCGCTTCTACTTAAATGCCTCTCTAGGAGCGGCTTTGAGCATGGGCGCAAGCCAGCAGCTGTGGAACTCTAACTTGATTGGTCTGCAGCTGGGTGTGCGGTTGTGGGATAAGTGGTTCTTCGAGGCCCAATACGCTTCGTTCTCTTACAACGCTTTCGTAGGTTCGTTGCGCTACACCTTCGTGAACAAAGACAGCCCGGTGCGCATCAATGTGGGCTTGGGCTTCGGTACGGTGACGCGAGATATGGTGTGGAACCTTGACCAGACAATTGGGTTGGGCCGGTTCTCGACCTTCATTGTGCCGAGTGCCGCGGTTCTGTTCCCCGTCGGAGAAGTCTACCTAAAGCTCGAAGCGCAGTGGTTCGTCACGCCAGGCCTCGACAAGCATATCTGGATGCTGCAGCCCGGCGTTCAGGTGCACTTCTAAGATTTATATTTTACAGGAAGAGAATCAGGCCGACGCCTGAGGTGAAAACGATACGGTCCATGCCGTAGAAGTTGAGCCGCACCTCGCCTTTGAAACCGACTTCCAAAGTCGGCACCAAAAGACCCAAGCTCAAAAACCCCATTTGCTGAGAGCCGACATACTGAGCGGCTTCCGGCGGCCCGTCGGCAAAACCGACAGCGCGGACTTCCGTTCCGAAACCAGCTCCCACCACTCCCCAGAGCGAGAAGTCCTGTGGGCGAATGAAGTACTTGTACGAAACCATGATGTTGCTAACAGCAGACAACTCTCCGCCGACTTCGATGCCATGGCCCCAAGGAGAGACCCAGCCGATCGCCAGCCCCTGAAGGCCGCTGGAATATTTCGCATAGGTATCGCCACGCTGCCAAACCTGGTTGAAGCCCATCATGTGGCTTAGGTAGATGCGGCCGACGCGGAAGCGGTTGGTGTCACGCACCAAAGAAGTCAGGATCGCGCGGTGCACGTATTGTTTGCTGCGCAGAGCATCAGAAACGTCGATAAACGTGTTGTCGTGCTCAAAATCTGCTTTTTCCGCGGCCTTCTCGCTATCTGCAGGCGGTGGTGGTGGCGCTGCCCAGGAAGCGGTGCAGCACAAAATGGTGACAGCTAAAGCGCAGACCCTTCCCCGGTTTCCCATAGAGGATAATTTTAACTCAAAGTGGGGACAGAGCCTAATAGCTACATCTTCTCGATTTCAGACATTAGGAAGGAAAGCATTTCGGATTCGGGGACTTTCTTGATGGCCTTGCCCTTTTTGTAGACCAAGCCTTCGCCTTTGCCGCCCGCGATACCGATGTCGGCTTCCATAGACTCGCCCGGGCCATTCACGACACAACCCATGACCGCAATCTTGATGTTCTTCTTCAGACCCAATGCGCGGCGCTCGACTTCTTCTGCCAATGCATAGACGTCGATGTCCGCGCGGCCGCAACTCGGGCACGAGATAATTTCCGGAGCGTCCTGCTTTAGTCCCAAGGACTTCAAAATATAGACGCCGGTTTTTACTTCTTCGACTGGATCGGTACTCAATGAAACGCGGATGGTGTCCCCAATCCCCGCGAGCAAGAGGCTCCCAATGCCGACGGCTGACTTCACCGCTCCGTAGTGTTTCGTCCCGGCTTCGGTGACGCCGACATGCAATGGCGCTGTCGTCGCAGCGGACAGCAAAGTGTACGCGCGGTAATTCGACAGCACGTCAGAGGATTTGATGGACACCTTAAAATTGAAAAACCCCTGCGCCTCAAAGAGTGCGATGCTCGCCAACGCACTTTCCACCAACGCTTCTGCCGTTGGGTGGCCATATTTTTTAAGCAGCGGCTTTTCCAAAGAACCAGAGTTCACGCCAATGCGAATGGCTTTGCCTGCATCGCGAGCGGCC
>JAIEOG010000201.1 GCA_019750655.1 bacterium | reverse complement strand
GGGCAAGGGCAATCGGCCTCAATTGGCTCTTGAGAGAGCTGGTGTGCCTGGTTGCGGATGTTCAATAGCCCATCGGAAGTGAAAAAACCGCCGTTGCGCCCGTTGCGGGTGGGCAGAACGCAATCGAACATATCGATGCCGCGGTTCACGGATTCGAGTAGATCCCGCGGCGTGCCCACGCCCATTAGGTAATGGGGCAAAGCCGGCGGGAGTTTCGGCGCCAAGGCGTCCAAAATGCGGATCATCTCTGAATGAGGCTCCCCCACACTCAAACCCCCGACTGCGAGCCCATCGAGTGGGAGCAAAAGTGTCTCTTCTAAGCTGCGTAGGCGCTGTTCGACCGAAATGCCCCCTTGGACGATTGCAAAAATTTTCTGCGTCGCAAGCCGCGGAACATCGAAGAAGCGCTTGGCCCAGAGCAAGCTGCGATCGACGGCTTGGGCAACAGCGGCTTCGGGGCTCGGCAAAGCCACACACTCGTCAAACAGCATCGCAATATCGGAGCCGATAACTTTTTGGATTTCCGCCGACAGTTCGGGCGTTAGTTCGAGTAGATCGCCGTTTAGGTGCGAACGGAATTGGACGCCGTGATCTGTCACTTTGCGGCGCGCATCGAGGCTGAACACTTGGAACCCACCACTGTCTGTGAGGATGGGTTTGTCCCAGTGCATGAAGCTGTGCAGACCGCCGAAGTGTTTGAGCACCTCGAGGCCCGGGCGCAGGTACAGGTGGTACGTATTGCCTAAAATAATCTGCGCGCCGAGCTCTTGGAGTTCCCACGGGGCGACGGTTTTTACGGCGCCAATCGTGCCGACGGGCATGAACGTCGGGGTTTCCACCACCCCGTGCGCGAGCTTTAACCGCCCGCGCCGCGCGAAGCCCGAGGTTTGGAGGACCTCAAACATGCGGCTTACTCCTCTCCGCGGATGATCTGCGCTAGGCAGGAGGAGAGCAGATCGCTTCGGGTGCCTTGTTGGCGGGCGTTCTCTAGTAGCCGTTGGTAAGCGCGCCACGCAATGGCTTCTCCCACTGCCTCGCGCAACTCAGGATCGCGTTGAGGGTGTAACCGGTACTCATTGAGCGCGTACATTTCTAGGGCCGACCAATTGCGCCTTTGGATTTCAGCAATGGCCGCTTGTTGGAAATCCTCGTCGTCGAGCAGCTGCAAAAGACCGTAGACGGTTTGTGTCGATAGAGGTGCGCTGGCCACTGCGACCCTGGCGGGCCGGCCCACGGACAAGCCCACTAGCCGCGTCAACAATCGCCGAACGTGTGCAGCTTTCCAGAGGCGCCGGCTCACCGGCCAGATTCTGAATGTCTCATGAAGGTCATTTAAAAGCGTTAAGCAGGCCTGCAGCGTTTGGCCGCGGCGAGAGTCCAAAAATCCTGAAGCCCGCACATCCACTTTTCCAAACCAAGCGACTGCGAGATTCAAAGTGACTAGCTGATCGGACGGGTCGAGGCCCTTAGCGAAATCTACAAGCGCAGTAATCGTTTCCGGTTGGGGGAATTGGACTTTCTTGAGCAGCTTTAATCCCGGCGTCAGGTGCGAACGGATTTGAAATCGAGAGAGTTCGCCTTTTCGCCGCTCTAGCTGGCGTAAGTTCTCAATGAGTTCATTCTGTAGAAAGGCGGAGCTGTCTTTCCAGGCGAGCAGGGTGCGCAACGCTATTTGGTACTCCAACGGGCTTTTGCGGCTCGTGGGTAAGCGGCGTTGCACTGCGGAAATGACCGTGGCCCGGTGGTTATGAAATTCTTCCGTCGCTAAATAAGGTGCGGCAACTAGCAGGACGCGCAACGGATCGACGGCAGAGAGTGTGGCGTGTTCGACAGCATCTACATTTTCGAGTACCCGGCTGACCGGCGTCTGGGCCAGAGCGTGAGTCGAAAAAAGAATTGTCAGAGACACGGCCCACTGGAACATTCTGATCTCCAAAGGTAGCGCCAAGCGGTATCATCCATGTTCGGAAACCGCAATCGAATGAATACAAGCTCAACCACAGTCCAGTTCTTCCCAGCCACGAACGGCGCGGTCGTTAACGAGCAGGGCTTGGTCTTGCTCACCCAGCGTTCAGAAAAAGTGCGCGCCCCGGGCTACTGGTGTTTGCCTGGCGGGCATCTCGATCCCGGGGAGACTTGGTTAGACGGGTGCCGCCGCGAGCTGCGCGAAGAAGTCGGTATTGAAGTCGTCGGTGGAGAACTCTTGGGGATTTATTCCGATCCGGCAACGAACGTAGTGCCGCACCCAGGCTCGGCGAGCGGCATGGGTCAGTTTCTAACCGCCGTTTTTATCTTCCGCGCCTACGCCGGCGAAATTCGGCCGAATGAAGAAGTGCAGCAGTACAGGTGGGTGGCGCCGCGGTCGCCGCCGGGGCCTTTGATCTCGTCGCACTACGTGCGTTTGGAGGACCTAGGGGCTTTCCAAGGGCGCAGCTTCTTCCGGTAGAGCTATGGTAGCGCTCGCTTCTGGAGCGGGGTATTTGGCATTGCGGCGGGGGCCTTGTTCGGTGCTATAAGCGCCTCGCATGAGGCTTTCATTCTTGCCGATCCCGGCTTTCTTAGCGGTCTTTTCTCTCACGGCCACTGCCGCTTGGCGGCTGCCTTCCTTAGCTGAAATACGCTCCTGCGAGTGGCTGGTGGCCGATTTCGGTTCCGAGTCGGAATTGGTTCGGACCGTCCGAGCGGCAAGTCCCGCTCGTTTCGAACGCAGTTTCTCTCAGGCTAGTATCCGAGGGTATGGCTCGACCGACGCGACCGTTTACATTAGGGGCGGGCAGGAAGAAGTCACAAGCGATGCAGAGCGAGAGGGTAGGAATTTCTCGGCTGTAGATGCCGACCAGTACATCGCCTTTCTGAATTCTACCTTCTTGGTGGCCATTGCGGACAACGAACGGGCACTGGTGGAAGAGCATGTGCGCGTCGCTGGATTGCACAGCTCCTGGCGCGGGTATTTGAAGAGTATCTTCAAGTGGCGTGAACTGGGAGAGCAGCCGAGGTTTGTGCGGTTGCAAATCAATGCGCACTTTTCTCTGGTGGCGTTGCGTTCGTACGCGGCCCTCGGCATTGCAACGGAGAAACAAAAAGGCGAAATCTTCGCGCAGTTACTCCAGTTCGCGCAAAATCCCCAGTTTGAAGAGGAGTACCGCAAGCGGGCGTACTTCGACCTGTACTACATGGCGGTTAAAGAACCGCTGGTGTTTGGCCGCCGGACTTTGGATGCGCTTTCCGCTCTGCCTCGGCCTCCCTTTGCTTCGACGGATACGCGTTTGATGATGCGGTTAGAGTGGGCCGCTGCCGTACGGAAAAACGGCGATGAAACGGCCAGACCTATTCTGCGTGAACTGGGAGCTTACTGCCCGCTACCCGGAGATGATGACTAGGTTCTCGGTTTGCGGCGCGCAAGCACGTAGACCAAAAGCCCAACCCCTGCGCCAGCGACGAGCCCCACACCTTGCGCGAGTTGGAGACGGCTTAATGCCCACTGAATGGGTTCCGTGCAGGTGAACTCTTGCTGCTTAGGTGGCGTCCAATACCAAAGAATCAGGCCAGGCCCTAAGAGGACCACCAAGATTTCGCCCAAGACCGCGCCGGATAAAACTGCCCAGAGCGTCGATTTCCACCGCATGCCGTGCCCCCGTTGAAAAAAAGAAGAAGGGTTTTCTATAAGCCGGATTCTGTTGCCTTTTGAAGGACATGGCTATTATTCGTCTCGTGCTGTGATTTCTCTCAGCCTTTAGCAGCCTACCCGAGTAACTTTCACTAGAACTAGCTTACTCTTAAGTATAAATACCCTAAAGAT
>JAIEOG010000216.1 GCA_019750655.1 bacterium | reverse complement strand
TGGTGCCACGGCCCGAAAGCCTGCTGTCGGAAAATCTCCCGGCTTCCATTATGAAGGTTCCTGGCGTGGCCGGAATCACGTCTGCCGAACTCGCCCAAGGCATGGTCATTAAGGAAGGTGTTGGTGGCGTTGTTATTGAAGGCATCGACCGCGATACCACTTCAAAGGTCACTCCCTGGGAAGAAATCTGGGTCGCACCGCCGCGGGAAGACCTCGAAAAGAAAAACCCTTACTGGATCTGGCTCGGCGTGCAGCTAGCGCAGAAGCTGGGAGTTAAAGAAGGCGATACCGTCGACCTGATGATTGCCGAGGGGGAGTCCCGCCGAGTGATTCCGTTTGTTGTCACAGCACTCACCAAGTTTGGAATTTACGATCACGACTTGCGCTACGTGCGCGTCGACTTGCGTGTGCTCAATGAGATTTTTAGAAGGCACCACCTCGAACCCCTACATAAGCTGAAGATCGACCCCGGCTACACCGTCGATGCTGTTGCTGCAGATTTGAAAGCGGAACTCGGCGTAAACCGAGTGAACGTGAAGAAATGGTCCGAGGTGCACCAGAACGTTTTCCTGGCGGTGAACCACCAAAAGCGGCTGCTTTTTTTGATCCTGCAAATCGTTGTGGCGTTGGCCGCGATGAATGTAGTGAACCTCTTAATGATGAGCACTCACCAGCGCCGGCGTGATATCGCCATTCTTCGCGCGATGGGGCTGCGCTTTTCGCAAGTGATCCAATTCTTCGTGATACAGGGAGCCGTGGTGGGGATGGTTGGCGTCCTGGCAGGGATTGGCTTGGGGCTGGCGACGGTGGCGGCGATATCGCATTTCCAACCCGCGCTGCTGAGCGAAGCCGTTTACCATGTTACGCGCTTGCCGATGCGCGTGCGCCCGGTGGATGTGGGGCTGATAGCGGCGAGTGGTTTCGGGTTGTGTGTGATTTTTAGTTTTATCCCGGCATTGGGCGCGGCGATTTCTCGTCCCGTCGGCACCTTGAGGTACGAATAATGGATTCGCAGGCGATTCTAATTGCTTCTCAAGTGAGCAAGACCTTCCAGAAAAAGGGAGCGGCGCCGATTGAGGTTTTGAAGGGCGTGGATTTTGAAGTCAAAGCCGGAGAAAGCATTGCCATCGTGGGCAAGAGCGGTAGCGGCAAAAGCACCTTGCTGCATCTTTTGGGTACATTGGAACAGCCGTCGGCCGGGAAGGTGTATTTCCTGGGCCAAGACCTCACGCGTTTCAACGAACGGCGTTTGGCGACGTTCCGCAATAAGGAAATCGGATTTGTTTTCCAGTTCCACTATCTCATGGTGGAATTTAGCGCTTTAGAAAACGTGATGATGCCGGCGCTGATCTCCGGCGTGGCTGCGCGCCCCGCCCGGGAGCTTGCGGAATCGCTCTTAGAGAAGGTTGGGCTCGCTGATCGAGCGACTCACAAGCCTTCGGAACTGTCCGGTGGCGAACAACAGCGTGTGGCCATCGCGCGTGCGCTCATTCTCCGCCCGAAGGTCCTCCTCACGGATGAAATGACCGGGAACCTCGACCCCGCAACAGGGGCCCAAGTCTTTGAGCTAATCCAGAAGATGCATATGGAGTTTGGGACGGCCATTATTTCCGTTACCCACGACGACGCTCTGGCCCGGCAGTACGGCAAAATCTACCGCCTCAAAGAAGGCCGCTTAGCGAAAGAGTCTCGCCACTAGGAGTCACCCCTCTTAAGACGTTTACAAAGAGGGCCCCCCAGTCTAGAATCGCCCATTCATCGAAGTTCAATTATTTCGATGGGTTACACCATCGGAGTGCAGGGTTTAGTTGGTGATACGTAGGTTCCTCCCCAGTTTGGCTCCCCTCCTTTTGCTCGCGGCAACCGTGGTTCCCGGGCAGGCTTGGGCGATCTTGGTCGAAAAGATCGAGATTGAAGGGAATAAGCGCATTGAAAGCAGCGCTATTCGCCAAAAAATCCAAAGCAAACCAGGGAGCAACGTCACCCTCGAGATGATCCGCCAGGACATCCGTTCGATCTTTTCGTTGGGGTTCTTCGACACTGTTGAAGTGGAGCGCGAAGCGGCTGGAAAGGGCGATGTTCTCATCTTCCTGGTGAAAGAACGCCCCATTGTGAACAAGCTTAAGTTCGATGGCTTGGACGCTCTGGAAGCCGACGAAGTCAAAACAGCCATCCCTACAAAAGAATTCGAAGTCCTCGACATCCACAAGCTCAATCAGAGTGTGCAAAAGCTGGGGGAGATGTACGAGGAAAAAGGCCACTACCTCGCCGAAGTCCAGTACCAGATGGCGCTCGATGAAGCGCGCAACGAAGCGACGGTCACCTTCCACATTGTCGAGAACGACAAGGTCCAGGTGAAAGAAATCAATATCATCGGCAATAAAGTCGTTACCGATGCCACCCTCAAAGGGTTCATGCAGACGCAGGAAGGTGGCTTGCTGTCGTTCCTCACAGGCAGTGGCTCGTACCGCGAAGCTGTTTTTGAACGCGATGTGGGAACGCTGGGCTACTACTACGCCACCTTAGGGTATGTGCGGGCGCGCTTCGGCAAACCTGAAGTCACGGTTTCGCCCGATAAGAAGTACATCTTCATCACCATCTCGGTGGAAGAGGGCGAGCAATATACGGTCGGGAAGGTCGACTTCTCGGGGGAGCTGCTTTATTCCCGGGCTGAGTTGGAAGACGGCCTGCTGCTCAAAACCGGCGACACCTTCAACACCGACACGCTCCGCCGCGAAACACTCCGGCTGACCGAGAAATACTCGGACTTGGGCTATGCGTTTGCCAACGTTGTGCCGCAGCCGGCGATCAACGACGAAACCCGCGTGGTGGACTTCACTTTCGAAGTGGATAAGGGCCAGCGCGTTTACGTCGGGCAGATCACCGTTACAGGCAATACACGCACGAAAGACCATGTCGTTCGCCGTGAATTACGCATTTTTGAAGGCGAGCTTTTCAACGGCACTAAGAAACGGGAAAGCCGCGAGAACGTTCTTCGCTTAGGGTTCTTCGACGAAGTCGATTTCCACCAAACGACCTCGAAGTTCTCCGACGATATCGTCGATATCGAGATCAAGGTTAAGGAACGCTCGACTGGCCAGCTGGTCATCGGCGCAGGGTATGGTTCCGGCCAGACAGGCTTCACCTTCAACGCCCAGCTCTCGCAGAATAACTTCATGGGCAATGGCCAGGTAGCGAGCTTCTCGGCTCAGATCCTGACGGGCCAGAACTTCTACGAATTCAACTTAGGGTTTTCCGACCCTTACCTCGGCGGCACATCGCTTTGGAGCTTGGGCGGGGATCTCTACCAGTTGCGCCGGACGATGTACTCCATCGCGACGGTTTCGGTACCGACCTTTGACGAAACAAAAACCGGCTTCGACGTAAAACTCGGTCACCCGGTTCTCGATTTCACGTACCTTTACCTGACTTATAAGCTCGAGAAATCGACTGTCGATCCCGCTAGCATCATCGACCGCAGCATCATCTCGCCGAGTTCAGTGAACGGGATTTCCAGTACTTTGACGGCGAGCATGGTCTACGACAAACGCGACGACCGTTTCGATCCGCGTAACGGCTTGTATTGGAGTTTGTCGGGTGAGTATGCGGGGGTTGCCGGGGATCGTTATTTCACCCGTACGCGCGCAGAAGTCCGATTCTTCAAACCCGTCTTCTGGGATGTCGTTTTCCGCACACGCTTGTCGGGCGGCAATGTCTCCCCGTTACCCGGCCATTCAGTTCCTATGAACGAGTTGTTCATCCAAGGGGGCTTAATGAGCTTGCGCGGCTACCGCA
>JAIEOG010000070.1 GCA_019750655.1 bacterium | reverse complement strand
CGATATCGATTATATTTGCGACGCTAACGATAACTGCCAATACATACCGAACCAGAACCAATTGGATTCTGACCATTATAATACCGGGGACGTCTGCGATCAATGTGAGGGTGATGACGCTACAAACGACTCGGATGCAGACGGCTTTTGTGACGATATAGACAACTGCACCATTACCCCTAACGCTACTCAGGCCGACGATGACGTTGACGGCGTCGGAAATGAGTGTGACCAGTGTGCCGGCGATGATACGTCAGGCGATGTAGACTCAGATGATACTTGCGAGGCCGATGACAACTGCCCTGGTGTTTCTAACGTTAGTCAAAACGACAGTGACGGAGATGGCTCGGGAGATGAGTGCGACGATTGTACGGGAGATGATCGTACTGGGGATACGGATTTTGACGGGTACTGTGACAACGTAGATGTTTGCCCAGGCGCGAGTGATGTTTTTCAGACGGACTCCGACGGTGATGGGCACGGCGATGCATGCGATATGTGCCCCGGGTTCTTCGATGACGGGGCTTCCACATGCCCCGCTTGTTTCGATGGGGACGATGACGGGGACGGCTATTGCAATAGCTCCGATAACTGCCCGCAGGTCTTTAATGACACGCAAGATGATTCAGATACCGACGGGGTGGGAGATCTTTGCGATGAGTGCATTGGGCAGGACAGTTCAGGCGATAACGACGCGGATGGGTATTGTGCGGATGAAGATTGTGATGAGAATAATTCAAGCGTAAACCCAGGGGTTGAAGAGAACCAGGGAGCAGGTAATTGCAATGATGGTATCGACAACGACTGCGAAGGCACCATCGACGGTTGCTAGCCCAAAGAAAAACGGCGTACCCTTTCGAGTACGCCGTCCATTCTTTTTAATTCAGAAGAAAATTAACGCGAGTTAACGTTAATCCCTTGCTGTTGGCTCGTGCCCCAGACCGAAGTCCCTGTGCCGTAGGGGTTCACGCCTGTGGTGGGGGTGCCACCATTGAGAACGTTCGTCACGTTCGGAGCCACTGAAGTTCCCGTGAGTCCTGGATTCGTCAGAACTCCGTTGCCCATTTGGCCGAGTGCTTGCGACTGCGAGCACATTTGGCCGGGCATCGAACCACACGGCATCGGACCGATGAACTGCGGCGTCACCGAGGTCGTCACCACCACGCGCTTAGGCGGAGGAGGAGGCAACGGTACCGGTGTCGGAGCCGGCATCACCACCGGAGGCGGTGGAGGAGGCGGCGGCGGAACCGGCATCGGAGGCGGATACGGAAGAGGGTAGTTCTTCCGATTCGCGATATTCAAGCCGAAGGCGAAACCACCCAACCCAGGGCGAACCACCGGAGTTGCTGCAGCCGGAGCCGCGACAACCGGAGCTGCTTGTGCAGCCGGAGGAATCACTGGAGCCGATTTCTTATAGCCACCCATATAAGGGATGCTCGGCTGCTGGTACGAAGGCGCAGATTGCGCGTACTCAGGAGCTTTGTACTCTGGCTTATAAGCAGGCTTGTAAGTCGACGTCGGGCTGTAAGTTTTGCCAGGCGTGTACTTCTGGGCCTGTGCCGTCGGAGCGTAAGGCTTGCGAGCCGGCGGAGTGGCACCATAAGGTTTGCCTTTTTCTGCCGTAGCGCCGTAAGGCTTGCCATCCGCGCCGTATTGGCCGGAGTGAGCTGCATCCTCAGAGCCGTAACCACCCGAAGAAGAACCACCAGCCGTTTCCGAGACTGCAGAAGCTGCAGGCTGAGGAATCAAGCAGAAGTTCTCAACACCGACTTGGTGTTGTTTATCGAGCATCGCAGCCGCTTTCGCATCGACGTCTTTGTTATCAATCTTTGTTTCCGAAGTGGCACCGAAGAAGGCCATCAAGGCATCCGTGCGTTCCAGAGCAGCCCAGTCTTGGCTGTAATTCGCAAGGTCCGTACCTTCAACACGGTTCAACTTATTGCGCTTGGTAGCGAGGTAAGCACTGATTCCCGTTCGGCAGGCGCTCATCTGCGATTGAGAAACGGTGACTTCCCACTGGCCGTCGACTTGTTTAGCCGACTTAATGCCTTCGGCTAAGAAGCCGGGGGCCAAGCACTCGTCCATGAACGCGCCAAGCATCTGGGCGCTTTCATCGGAAGTACAGTCATTCAACTTTTGGCGGTACTCACCGATCCATTTCAGATGGCCGGCAGCCTGCTTAAGCTGTTCCGTGCTAAGCCGCACGCTGTACTTGTCGTTATCCGCGTTGACTTGCGCAGTGGCTTGCTCAGGGCCAGTCGCCCATTGATTAAAGCGGCTCTCAAGATCTTTATAGTCCAGAGCAAGCGCGGACTTTCCGATCAGGAGAGAGACTAAGATTAATTTTCGCATCTGCATGAGCATCACCCACAAGTAAGACCAAACCACTTGGTGCCTTTACTCAAAGCAATTGCTGTTCCAACGAGGGCAGAGCCTAAAATCGGCAGAGTAGACGAGCAGTGCGTGACCAAGGTCAGAACGGGTGTTTAATACCGTCGGAAAACAGGAAAGTCTTTAAGCCTACGCAGCACTGAATGCGGGAAATATCGGCGACAAAAAGCGGCAGGGCCCCGTATTCTGCAAGGAATCGCGCTAAAGGCGCCAGAGGCGCAAGCCCAAACGCAAGGCTTCTTGCGGGTCGAGCATATTCTTGCAGTCTACAACGACGCGTGGGTTTTTGAGCTTAGCTGCGAAGGTTTCAGCTCGGAAACTCTTCACAAAGACATCGTGGCGCACGGCTACCACCAAGGCATGGCAGGTAGGCAGCTTTTCTAAAGACACGAGCTTACGGTGGTATTCTTCCTCAAAACTCTCAGCGTCCGCCAAGGGGTCCACAACGTGTACCTGGCAACCGAAGCGCTCCAGGGCGTTTGCCAAGTCTGCCACCTTCGAATTACGGGTATCGGGTACATTCTCCTTAAAGGCAGCCCCCAGAATCCCGATGCTCAGAGGGGTGTCTAGTTTCCCTTCAGCGTGCTGGGTTATCAGGGACACCGTCTTCTGAGCGATGAAGCCCGGCATGTGCTCATTAGTATTGCGGCTGGTGGCGATGAGCGAGGCTGGTTGCCCCAGCTTCTCCGCCAGATGGGTCATATAGTAAGGATCTACCCCGATGCAGTGGCCCCCGACGAGGCCTGGGTGAAAGCCCAAGAAATTCCACTTCGTCCGGGCGGCTTCGAGCACTTCCCCCGTGGGGATCTTCAGGGCATCAAATAACATCGCTAGTTCGTTCATGAGCGCGATATTGACGTCGCGTTGGATGTTCTCCGTAATCTTGCTAGCTTCGGCCACCTTAATAGAGGGGGCGCGGTGGACACCCGCTTCGGTCATCGCTCCATAGATCAATGCCAGCAGTTCACACGTTTCTGGTGTGGAGCCCGAAACCACCTTCACCATTTTGTCGGGTGTGTGGATAGGGTCCCCTGGATTATTGCGCTCCGGAGAGTAGCCTAGGAAAAAGTCCTGGTTGAATTTCAAACCCGACTCGTTCTCCAGGACTTCGCGGCATTCGCCTTCCGTAACGCCTGGATAAACAGTTGATTCGTACACGACGACCATGCCAGGCTTGAGAATCTTCCCAATCGCCGTAGAGGCTCCAATCAAAGGAGAAAGATCCGGCTTATGGAACACGTCTACGGGTGTGGGCACAGCAACGATAATCACGCCGCATTCGGAAAGGGCTTTGGGATCTGAGGAATAGGTGAGGGTAGGCTGCCGTAGTAGCTCCGCTTCACGGACTTCCCCCGTGAGGTCCTGCCCGTTTTGGAGCTCGCCA
>JAIEOG010000427.1 GCA_019750655.1 bacterium | reverse complement strand
CAAGCGGTGCAAAGATTCTTGCTCTGCCGGCGTCGTCGCAACCACGACCTTCCCGCAGCGTCGGTAGGGCACGGCGTGCCGCTCGGAAAAAGCATAGAGCCGCGCGCGCCCTTCTACACAAAGCTGTGTCTTGAAAGACTCTGCCGGGTAGTAGATTCCGCTGTGGACTACTTCGCTGTTGCGCGAGGAATTTTCCATCCCGAAACGTGGGTGTCGCTCGAAGAGGTAGGTGTGCTCGGTGCCGATACGGGCTGCCACGGCCAAGCCAATCACCCCACCTCCGATGATCACACGCTCGCAGTGGAGAGTTTCTTTCATAGACGCTTAGTTTACTGCAAAGCGGTTCGGATGGCGCTCGCGATTTCTAACTGAGTGTGCGGGTCTATCGTCGGCCAAAGCGGCAATGACATCACTTCGCCCGCTGCTTTTTCTGCTTGTTCGAAAGAGCGGCTCGGCACGTCGTACATCGGCAAGCGGTGCAAGGGCACGGGGTAGTACAACATGGTTGTAATCCCCTGCGCTTGAAGCTTTTCTTGAACGCGATCCCGGCGGCCTTCGCTGATGCGGATCGTGTACTGGTGGTAAACGTGCTTGGTGTACGAAGCTTCCGAGGGCACCGTGACGCCCGGAATGTCCTGCAGAACTTCGCGGTAGCGCGCAGCAGCCTGCCGGCGGTCTTCATTGGCTTTGTCCAAGTACTTCAGCTTCACGCGCAAGAACGCAGCTTGCATCTCGTCGAGCCGAGAATTGTAGCCAATCATTTCGTTGTAATAACGGCGGCGGGAGCCATGCATCCGCAGCATACGACAAAGTTCTGCGGCGCTGTCATCATCGGTGGCCATCATCCCGCCATCGCCAAAAGCGCCGAGATTTTTCGTCGGGAAAAAGGAAAATGCCGAGAGATCACCTAAGGCGCCGACTTTCTGGCCTTTGTACTCCGCACCCGTAGCTTGGGCGACGTCTTCCAGAACTTTCAAACCGTGGCGTTTTGCGAAATCCGAAATCGGCCGCATGTCCGCGCTGTGCCCAAACAAGTGCACGGGGATGAGAGCCTTCGTTTTCGGCGTGAGGTACTTTTCCAGCTGCTGCGGATCCAGGTTGAAGCTTTCCGGCTCGATATCCGCAAAAACGGGAACCGCCCCGATCAAGCTCACGGCTTCTGCAGTGGCAAAAAAACTAAACGGCGTCGTGAGAACTTCATCGCCTGGTTGCACGCCCAGTGCGCGCAAACCGATGATCAAAGCGTCGGTGCCTGAATTGCAGGCGATCGCGTGTTTTACGCCTAAGTAGGACGCGAACTCTTTTTCCAAGGCCCCCACATTGGGGCCCAGGATGAACTGTCCGGAATCCAAAACGCTCTCAAAAGCCCCCAGGAACTCCTGGCGGTGGGCTTGGATTTCTTCGCGCAAGTCTAGGATAGGTATACGCATTCCCCTGCACTCTAAGCCTGCCTTCGCTGCTTGGCAAAGCCTGCAATTAGCTGTGGAAACCTTAATGCGCTGTGTTATTCCTTCTGAAATGCTGATTTTGGCCTTCCTTCTAGCTGCCTTCCCCGCTTGGGCTGGCAAGACCCACGTCATTGTTTGCGTGGACTGCTTTAGCAGCGCGGGCTTCTACAAGGCCGAGGCGGAAAAACAGCTTCCCCCGGGCGATAAGATTGAATGGCATTACGTCAAAACCCACGACTACAGCCCGGGTTTCCAAGCCAGTGCAGCCCCCTTTAAGGACGTTCCCTGGATCCAGGACCTCGATCCCCGAAAGCCCGCAGACTGGGAAAAGCTGGTTAGCCGGATCAAAGCGCTCAAGCCTGACCTAATTCTCGGGGGAATGGACGAAGGCACCTATTACGCCGGCCTGCTTAAGCTTGAGCTCGGCATGCCCGGTAACACGAGGGAAGCACTCGAAATCGGCCATAACAAACACCTCCAGGCACAACGCGCTCCGGGGCTAACCATCCCCACGCATGTCCTCACCAACCTGACCGAGGCCATGGCCTTTATCGATCGCCTGCAACAATCCCGCGTGGTGGTGAAGTTCAGCGTGGGGGGTGGCGGCACGGGCTACGAGGAATTCGAAAAGACACAGAGAAAAAAGCTGAGCGATTTCTTGCAGAGCCGGTTGGAAAATCGGAATGGCAATTACGGTTTTGAAGTCAAAACGATTATCCAGCCCTACATCAACGGGCCGCAGTATTACGTTCAAACGGATACAGACCCTTCCGACGGACTCGGCACGGTTGTCGTCGGGCTTTGGAGCTACCACAAGATTCGCCATGGGCGATTCCCCCTGCCCTTCTTAGATCGCCCCGTAAGCCTTTTCAGCCCTTTAGCGAAAAAATTCCATCAGGCGGTCAACAAGACCAATACCTTGATGGACTTCCGAGAAGGCTCGACCCACCAAGAGTACATCCACGACCTTGAGACGGATAAGCTCTACCTCGTCGAGAACAACGAACGAGACGTAGGCGCCGGCATCACGAGACTCGAAGAAAAAATCTGGGGCGCGAGCCAAACCAACTTCCAGCTTTTGCGGTATTTCAACCGCGGAAAATACCTGGAGCTCCGCCGGAGTTTTCCTCGCCGAATGCTGCAAGACGGGATGGTAGTGATTCTGCCGTCTACGGGTGAAGGCCAGTTCCGAGAAGACGCCGTTGGCTTCATCCGCGGACTTAAAACCTTCACCCCTTCGGCCGACTATTACGTCCCCAGCCCCACTCGCAAAGTGGTACCAACAGAGAATTTGAATTCTTCCGCAGCCACGCTGCATTTCAGCAACCCGATCACCTCAGAATTGCGGGGGGAGTTGCGCTCTTTAATTGATAGGTTTCAAGCCGACCAGCTCCTCGCTTATAAAAATGAGCTGTGCCTGGCCGCGCTCGATCGCCAGGCTCTCGTCGACCAGCTTTGGAAAGCCGAGCAGGAAGCTTCCTGGGAGTTTACGCCTTGAACCGTGCGTCTTCAGGTAGCGGTCGGATCTGGCACTACGTCGCTAAGGAAGCGACTTCGGTCAGCGCCGTTCTGCAAAACCATTTCTCTTTGGACCCACAGCAAAGCGGCGATCTGCTGCGCTTGGGTGCAATCTACTCCAACAAACGGCGTGTCTTTGAAGACCGCCCCTTGGCCAAAGGCGCTTACCTCAGGCTGCACTTGAAGCCCAAACGTTTTGCCGTCGACAAAGTCGATTGGCACACGTCGCGTGTTCGTGAGACTTCGGACTTCCTCATAGTCCACAAACCCGCTGGCATCCCGCTGCACGCATCGCTCGACAATGCCGTGGAGAATGTTTTGGAACGCCTGCGGGAAGAAACCCGCCAGCCGCTTTATGTAACGGGCCGCCTGGACACCCCCGTGGCAGGACTAGTCGTTCTTGCGAAGACGCCTGATTTTCAAAAGCGCTTTAACCATCTGCTCGCGCACCGCGAGGTCGTAAAACAGTACCGCGCGCTGAGCGAGAACGCCGTTCCCGTCGGAAAACTCGTCCACTATATGGCCCCCAGCGAACGGGCTCCGCGCCAGGTCAGTACGGAACAAACTCCGGGAAGCCAGATTTGCGAATTGGAAGTCCACTCGGGCGAAGCTTTGGATTTCGATGGCCGGCGCGTTTGGGAAAGCCTTTTGACACTACACACAGGCCGCACCCACCAAATCCGCGCGCAGCTGGGAGCTATCGGTAGCCCGATTCTTGGGGATCGCATGTATGGTTCGCGCGCTGGGTACCCAGTGCA
>JAIEOG010000300.1 GCA_019750655.1 bacterium | reverse complement strand
CCGGCGCGCTTCATAAACATCTTCTCCATGGGTGACCAGCATCCGCTTTAAAGCAGCGGATGCGACTTGGCCATAGCCTTGCGGTAAACCAACCTGGGCCGCACTTTCACGGCTTGCTACTTTGAAGTCGGGAACCAATACGTCTCCCACCGCCGCGAAACGATCGATAAGCGCGACTGGTTCGAAGCCGGAGAACTTCAGAACGAGCGGGATGTCTTTGCCCATGCCCGATTTGAACCGTTTCAAAATGGGCTCGATTTCGTTCCAAACATGCGTAGGCGAAATCAGATTAATATTACGCGCACCGAGAGACAGAAGACGGCTCAGGACTTCCGTGAAACCTTCGGCATCATAATCGGTGCCTTGGAATTCGACGGAGGTTTCGGGCGTGTAGCAGAAGTTGCAAGAAAGGTGGCATCCAGAAAACACCACCATCCCCGAGCGCTCGTTCCCCAGAACCAGCGCCTCTTCGCCCTTGTGAATTCCCGCCCGTAGAATCCGCACTACTCTTCCCTTTCGATTCCTAAGATTTCGCAGATCGGTTCCCAGAGGTCCGTGACCACAAGGTCACCCTGCGCATCGATGTAGATCCGTGTCAGGGGGACAGCGGTGCCGTGCTGTCCCCCTTGCTTTGGTTCCGCTTCAGTGGGTTCCAACATCTTGAGTCTCTTGCTCCTGATTGGAGAAAAACGTGTCCTTGCGCTGTTTGCTCGCCACGATGCCGAGTTTGTCCTCGAACGGCGCCGTCAGAGCATCACACTCTGCCCCTACCGTGCCTTGGACATCGAGGTGTACTTCGCCCTGCGCGTCGATTGTGAAACGGATTTTCTTTACCATTGGACCACCACCATTTCTAAACAGCCGTCTTTTTCTTCTACTTCTACCTGATAACCCTGGCGTTCCGCGGTTTGGAGAATCGCCTCGCGCGCATATTCTCGTTTCACTTCGACCAGGAGTTCATCCGGATTTACTCCGGAAACCTTAGGCAAGAGTTCCCAATCACCCACGAGGAAGTAGTTCCCCTGTCCATCGCGTGCAAATCCAATGTCGTAGTGCGTTTCGGTGAGGATCTTGAATTCTGCGGATTGGGTATCCCCCATAAAGCCGCGCACGACCTGGCCGTCGGCTCCCTCGACCACGGTGTGGCCCAGTTTCTTGAGTGCTGCAATCAGCGTGTTGCGGTCTCGCAAACGCGTTTTTACCTGTGTGAAATGCGACATTCGACCCTCCTTTTTTCCCAGCTGCGGCCCGTGGAAAGATCCAACCGTGCCGACACTGCTTGTTCCTTTTTGGGAAAAGCCACTACCGTGCGGTAAGGCTCCGGCAAAAACACTTGCGCATTTGCTTGGAATTCGGCGACCCGTTCCGCAGAAGCATCAGCGACCGTACGAACAAACACCGTCCGACGGCGATCCCCTAAATCCCCCAAGCGGACACGGTGCGAGCGGCCCAGCCGCCCCGCTTCCAATGGCCGCCCCAGTGCGCAAACGGCACCCGGAAAGTAGAGCTGCGCTAGGCGTGTAAGCGCGGAGAGGCTTCCTCGATCCTGGAGCATCTGGCCGAGAGCATCGTACAAGCAGCTCGTTTCCGCGGCGTTTAACTGCTCGGCTTTTAATCCCGCACGGTTCAAGTGCATCCGCTGCTCAGCAAGTGAGCGCGTGGGGCTGTGCAGATCGAGCAGCCGAGAGAACTTCGCTTGCGCATAGCGCGCGACGACTTCATCGAGGGCGGCTAGCAGCGGTAGCATGCCTGCTTCGCCCACCTGCAGCTCGGATTTGAGGTAATCCGGCAAATGCGCCGACGGTAACCAAGCCTTAGACATGTGCGCCTCCTGTAGAAGGGCCTACGCGCACCGCAAACCGTTGGCCTGGAAGGCGCAGCAAGCCATCGCTGAGCGCACCCGACGCACCGACGATCATCTCTGCCGGCGCGCCATTTTCTAGAAGCTCAGCGACTACGCTCGCTTTTGGAAAAACTTCTCCGATGCGGCAAGCGCCGAATGGGTAGGGTTCGCCGCAGGCGCTTGCCCGTGCAGTGGAGTTCTCAGCGACCAATAAGCGCACCGGAACTTCGTCGAAGGGCTTCACTTCGAAGGCATGCTCCAAGGGGATCGCATTCGATAAGAAACTCTGCACCTGCGCCACTGCATCGTCCCGATCTTCTGTGCTCAGAGCAGTTTCGGTGCCGAAGTAGAGATAGAAAGTCGTTACGTTTCCGGCTCGTGTGTACTCCGCTAGGCGCACGCGCTCTTCGACTCCCGGAATCTGCCGGCAGATATCTTCGGGGAAAAATCCCCCTGCCCGTGCGGGTAACCGACGAACCGTTGCTTGGAATCGGCCGAGGTAAGCGGTCGCTTGCTCGCGCGCCACATAACTCGTCAGCGGCCGTACTGCGCGAATCGCGCTGATGTGCTTTGGGTGCTCACTGACATAAACCATTGCCGTCGGCCAGTCGTGGGAGGGCCGTACCAAGGCATTGGCCACACAGACCCGCACGCCTCCCCGGAAATCGCCCATGCAGCGATCCGCCGCGGGGATAACTACTTCATGGCGCGAAGGGTTGTAGAAGAAGCTTTGGCGAAACAGTTCCGGATTGGCTTCGCGCAACCGCAGCACCGAATCCGAGGCGCGAGACAGGGTAACCGTATTCTCGCTTGGCAGGCGTAGAACAAGTTCCTGTGGGATTTCAACCAGGCCTTCTGGAAGGGCGAGACTCTCCCAGGGTAGGCCTTGGAGCTGGCCGAGTTCTAGTTCGCTCTCTTGTTCACATAGACTGAGCACTGCCTCGGTTGCAGCCCCTGCTTGCAGCAGCAAAGACTTTTCTAAGCGCGCTAGGTAGACGCGTTCCTCGGAGCGAAAGCGGAACACCTCGCCTGCCTGGAAAGCTTGCGGCTCGCGTAGCTTGGCAGACGGCGTGATGGCAAACAGCCCCGTAGGCAGTCGAGCCGGAAGGGGATCAAAGCCCACTAAAGTCGGCAAGCAATCCAAAAGCGTATCGATCAGGCGGTTCTGCCGGTCTTCCACAGACGCGAGACTCAAGCAAAGAGCATCTGCAAACAACCGCACCGGATCCGTCTGTCCCATGCTGCCGAAATCCTGAAAGCGCGATTCGAAGGCAGCATGCACGAGGGGCTGGTAGTTCTGCGCTAGAGAAAGCGTATTCTTATCCATGGAGACTCACTTTCATCGAACCGGGTTTCAAAGACTCGCGGTATTCAAAAGCGATTTTCAAATCCAAGCGATCTGGCTCAGACGTGTCGGGCTGGATCTCGACGTCGACCAATTTCACACGCGTTTCGCTGGCAACGGCGCGGCGGACTTCTGCTTTCATTTCGGCGACCAAGCTTTCGCTGAAAGCACGGAACAAGAACGTATGCAGCTGGCTTCCAAACTCAGGAGAAAGAGGAAGCTCCCCCTGGCGAGTGAGTAGCGCGCAGCGTAGAGCGGATTTCACCTGCTCCTCCCGGCTAGCGGCGCGCATTCCGACTCCGGATTGGCCCCGCTCAAAAACATATCCCTGGCTGCGCCTCACGCCGCGCCTCCTTCAAAGGTACCGTCGGAAACCATCTCAGCTTCCAACCGCAGGCTCAGTGGCTCGCCCTTGGGGTCAAAGCGCATTGCCGTCAGGCGGTAAGTGCGCAGGTAACCTTGGAACGTGAAGCCGCCCATGCGGTATTCCAAAGGGGAAGGCGATGCTG
>JAIEOG010000452.1 GCA_019750655.1 bacterium | reverse complement strand
GGCCGCGGGCCTTGGCCATCTTGTCGTTATAGCGCTCGCGCTCTTTCTCAATTTTCCGGTAGTCTTTGGAGTCCTTTTCGCCCTTACGATCCAAGGTATCGAGAATATCGCTCGCAGCGCGCAGTGCCTTTTCGGTCTGCTCGATTTCCTTGTCCAACTGGGGCTGCGGGACGCTCAAGTCAGCAACGATGTCCAAAACCTCGTGGCGGAAATCGTAAAAGCCGGGAAGCGACTGCTCGGCCAAGACCGTGTAGAAATCCGCTTTCAGCTGAAGCGCTTCCGTCACAGCCGCGAGAACCTGAGGCGAAGGCCGCGGCCCGCGCCCAATGACCGATGCCAGCTCGTTGTGCCAAACCATCTGCAAAGTCATGAAAAGCTCGGCCTGCGCGGCAGCGTCTTTTTCAGGCTGAAGCTGGAGCGCGACATCCACCACAGACAGCAGGTGTTTTCTCCAAGCCTCAAACGTTCCGTCGTTTTCCGCCAGAAAGTCTTGCGTGGCTTTTTGGACTTTTTCGATTTCTTCGTGCGTAAAAGGCTGTTTTGCAAAGTAGGCTGCCAAAGAAGCGATGTCGGCTTTCTTGCGATCGGCTTCTTTGGCTTTCAAGGCTTCAATCTGTGCGGCGAGCTTTTTCAGCGCGTCGGTGGACTTACCCGCTTTGTCGAGAGCTGCGAGCTTCGCGCCCCAGGTTGTGTAAAGATCAAAAGCGCTCCAACCCGTCTTGATCAAAATGCCATGATCCTGAGCAGTCAGATTCTCGGTCTTCAGCTTCTTCTTAATCTGGTTTTTGAACTGCAGCACTAAGCCTGCAGAAGCGCGCGCTTCGAAAACCTTACGCAAACCAGAATCCGACAGCACGGTCTTCGCCGTTTCCAGCCAGCCTTGGCACTCTTGGGCGTTCGCAGCGCAGTATTCTTGGAACTTCTTGAAACCAACGTCGGTGGCGACTTTGTAAAAACCTTGTTCTTCGATGGTCTGGACGACCTTTTTCACAGCATCGTTAGCCGCCGTGGTTTTGGTCTGATCCTCAGAACCCGCCTTAGCGAAGCTCTCGAGAATCTCCGCAGCAGCGATGGGCTTCGATGAGGGGAAGTGCCCTTCGAAAAAGCGGCTCACGCGGCCTGCAAAATACGCATCCCAAGCTTTCTGGCCGTCTTTGGAAGTTGGCCGCAAACGAATCAGGGGCAGAATCTCCGCATCGAACGACTTACGGAAGGCCGCTTCCATTTTCTTTTTGTAAAACTCAGGTGCCTGGCGGTTCTTCCGGAACCAATTCTTCAAATCTTCAAAAGCTTCATGGCGGATGGCGGAAACGCGGCCCGTGTCCTGCGTATCGTCAGCGAGTGACACAGAACCAAACTTGCTCAAGATTTCGCCCGCGAAGTCTTTGGCCTCACGCAAGCCTGTCGCCTGGTGCACATTGATCTGCGTGTAGTGGCTCTTGATTTTGTTTTCCAACGCCTCGTGCTTGCGGCCCAAGATGCTGATGAAAGCACGGCGTAGGTGTTCGTAGTCCGCGGGCTCCAAAGGGTTCAAGATGCCGAAGGGATTCAAGCCGTGGCGTTCATACCCATTCTTGGGCATGTAAAAACAGGCCGAAGCAGTTCCCGGAAACGTGCCCGAAGCTGCGTCGTGGAAATTCCAGCTTTTGCCGAAAGGCAGACGGTAAAGCGGGTTTGCATGCCAAGAAGCCAGAGACGCCATGTACTCAGCCGTTTCCTGCGCCCGGGCAGCGGCTTCGGCGACAGGGGCCATTTGGCGAACGTTCTCTAGAACCTCTTTGCGCGCAAGGGCGTTGGTCGTCTGCGCGGGCTTGAGCGTTTCTTTCACGCTCTCGGTGGCATAAAGCGCTTGGACAACCTGATCTGTGATTTTGTTCAAATCCTGGGGGTGTTGGCGCAGGAGCTCCGCCCACTGAGGGTCAAAGGCGGTGGCCCAAAGATTCTCGGCAATCAGCTCAGGCTCCGGCATCACCGGTACCAAGCGCACGATGCCGCCCGCGGTTGTTTTAGCGACAAACAAATCAGGGGCTGCGTGGTCGACAACCCAAGCAGCTAGCGTCTCGCGCATTGCTGAAACAACAGCTCTCAAAATGAGCTCTTTCAGAACAAGCTGCCGATCATTCCAGATTTCGCCAACAAGGCTTTCTTCCCACTCGGGCCCGATCGAGCCGAAGAGAACAAGGAGTTTTTCTCCCAAGATGGTCATGAAGTCAGTCCGAACGACTTGGCCCAGCTCAAAGGAACGGCCCGACATCACTTGGAGTGCTTTTTCGAAGGAGTCCTGGCCCAGCTGCTGGTGAATACCGCGATCTAATTGCGCCCAGTGGCCTGTAATGAGCGTTTGGAAAGGGCCCCAGGTCCCTGCCTTCGTTCCCCAATCGGGGAGTTTGGAGGTGTTCTCCGAGAAAAAGCTATCCGCCCAGCTCAAAGCTAGTTTCTGAGCAGCGCTGTAAAGGTTCAAACGCTGGCCTTTGTAGTCAAAATCTTGTGCCGTCGCCGGAGGAACGCGCAACGTCGTTTCGCGCATTTGCAGCGAGTAAACCAGTTCCGTAATGCCTTTGGCGATCTGCTGGACCCAGCGAGAGCGCTCTTCACTCCCCTGCTGCTTGGTAAGAATCTTTTCGTAAAGTGCCGTGGCGCCCGTGAAGAAATCTCCGGAGGTGTTCTGCACTTGCTCGCGGCACGCATCTCCCGGCAACTGCGTGGTCCGGAGTGCTTCGGGCAAGAGCGTATCGATAGCGGCGACTTGCAGCATGCTCGTACGCTGGCCGAGCAAAGCTAATGCTTGAAGGTACGCGCCTGGTTTGAGGTCGCGATCTTGGAGCGCAATGGTTACTTTCTCGTCGAGCTTTTCGATGTCCGTGCGCTGGCCATCCACGAAGCACCACTGGCCATTCTCGCAGGCCTTGAAGTCAGGCAAGTCGCGGCGGCGTGCGCTCGCGCGGTAAATACGTTCAGCGACTAGGGCTGGGGAATTCACATGCGCGCGATCCACCAAACCTTGCTCGTTCTTTTTCAGCTCGAGCGAAGACACCGCATCCAGCTTGTCGCCCTGGGTTTGGGAAAGCTTCTCCCCCAAAGCCGCACTAACCTTCATGGCAGGCGGCCGATTGAAACTCTTCTGGTTCGTGCGGAAGGCCTCAAACTCAGCGAGTGAATTGCGGAAACCGCGCAGGGCTCCGACCCAAGCCATGAGCAAGCGCACTTCTCCGTTGGATACAGGCGTGTTCTCCGCTCTACGGGCGAGCGAAATCAAGAAAGGTTCCGTTCCCGAAGCCGACGCTATCAAATGTAGGTCGCGCTTTTTCTCATCTTGGAAAGACCAGGGCGCTCCGTCCACGGCAGGCAACGGGCTGTAGCCCGTTTGAGGGACACAGAAACTGCCGTCGACTTCTAAACGCTCTAAGAAGGGAGAGCCGCTGTTATCCGTGAGCTCCGACCGGCCAATCTCGCCTGCATGCCCTTCCAAATAGGAAGCGACCGCGAGCTGAGCAGCCTCAAGCGCTCTATCGAGCTCCTCTACCGAGACCGGGCCGAGCTGCTCTTTCGAAACCGGCAACGGGCAGCCGTGGTAAGGGGCAAACAGGCTCAAGGATTCAAGCGGACGCTGCAAGAGCATTCCGGGAATCTGCGCATTCAAAAGGGAGAAAGACTTCCAGGCCGTACGGTGGAGCTGGCCCAATAAGGCACGGCGGG
>JAIEOG010000031.1 GCA_019750655.1 bacterium | reverse complement strand
AGCCTTCGCCTTCGACGTTGAATTTGATGAAAAGCAAGCTTGCGCGCAGGTCTTGTTCATTCAGGCGAACATATTCTCCCGTCGAAGGAGCTAGGATCTGCATTTGGAAAGCATCGCGGTTAGCGAGCGTTAAGTTGTTCTTCGCGGTGGTCAATGCGACCTTTGCGATAGGGTGCTGGATATTTTCCGGATTCCCACCACCGACTTGGTTGATCCAGCTTTCCAATTCCCGGACTTGGCCGGCGTGGAAGCGCGAGCGCGAGGTGTAAACGTTCACTAAGTGCTGCGCGAGACGTTGGTTGTCCAACGCAGCTGCTGCGCACTCTTGTTTACCCGCATCGGCGATTTTGCGGATCTGGGCTGCGATCGCGACGGCGAAGGGATCCCAATCTGCGATGACGGGAGGCACGACGATGGGAGGCAAACCGCCTGAAGACGGCGAAGCGTTTTTACAAAGGTTCGTATCAAAGCGGTACTTCAAACCGGAAAGCGCTTTATAACCGTGTGCCTGTTGGCACATGAACGGCTCGACACTGGGGTCGCCGCCATTGCTGTTGTACTCACTCGAGCCGCGCGGGAAGTTTTTGTTGTGGCGCATATGCGTGACTTCCGCGCGCATCGTGAGTTCTTTGACGTTTTGGCGGAGGCGGTAGTTGATTTGCCCCAGGCGGTTTAGGGCCTGCGCTTGCCAGGCCGCGCCTGAATAGGCGGCAGCATCGGCCGCATTCTGCAGGTTGATCTTGTTATTCACCAAATGGCCGAAATCCACGACCATGGCGAACAAGATGAACATGAAGGTAAAAACGAGCGCGAAAAGAATAGCGACTTGGCCACGCTCGTGGCGCTTGGCTCCCCGGTACCCCATGCTCTGATTATACGCCGCGTTAGACACGCAAACCATCTCCACGGCTTAGACATCGGTATAAGTACCTTAAAACTTGAACGTTTTCAGGGTGGTGCTGTCTACGGTTTTAGCGCTTTTCTGCCGATAAGAGCTCTATAGGGAGCCAAGAATGAAGCGTTTTGGACTCGGGCTTTTTGTGGGGTTGTGCCTAACCGCTACGTGGGGTGGGCCCAAAGTATCCTTCGCCGCCTCGAGTTTTGAGCACTTGGACCTCTTCGCCAAAGTCCTGCACTACGTCCAATCCAACTACGTCGAACAAGTCGATACGAAGAAGCTCATCGAAGGCGCCATCAAAGGCATGCTAGCGACGTTGGATCCGCACACAGTTTACCTCCCGGCCGATCAGTACAAAGAAATGCAGGTCGATACTTCCGGGAAGTTCGGTGGCTTGGGTGTCGAAATCACTGTGACGGATGGCTACCTGACTGTTGTGACGCCCATTGAAGACACGCCAGCCTTCAAAGCCGGCGCGGAGCCCGGCGATAAGATCGTCGCCATCGAAGAGAAAAGCACGGGCGTAAAAAAGAACACCAAAGGCATGAACCTCCAGGATGCCGTGGGTTTGATGCGTGGGAAAAAAGGCTCCAAGGTCATCTTGCACGTCGTGCGCAAGGGCGAAGACTCTCTGAAAAAGATTGAAATCGAGCGCGATATTATCAACGTCGTCGCTGTGAAAGCGGGCCTCATTGAAGGCGACTACGCTTGGTTACGCATCACGAGTTTCCAAAGCAACACGGCCAAAGAGCTACGCGAAAAGCTGGAAAAGCTGATTGTGAAAAACAAACGCCCACTCAAAGGCGTTGTGCTGGATCTGCGCAATAACCCCGGGGGCTTGCTGGAAGAGGCGGTTGCCGTTTCGGGATTGTTCCTTGATCGCGTACCTGTAGTGAGCACCATTGGGCGTGAGAAGGACAAGAAAGAAGTCGAATACGCCAGCGGCATTCGCCCTTATAAGAATTTCCACTTAGTCTGCCTCGTGAATGAATCCAGCGCGAGCGCTTCGGAGATCGTCGCAGGCGCATTGCAGGATCACCGCCGCGCCGTCATCGTTGGTAAGCCGACGTTTGGTAAGGGTTCTGTGCAGACGATTATCGATTTGGATAACAAAGCAGGCCTGAAGCTGACGATAGCGCGTTACTTCACGCCGAATGGCCGTTCCATTCAATCAAAGGGAATTATCCCCGACATTGAAGTCGACCGCATTGATACGGCTCTCTTGGAGAAATCGCGCGAAGGCAAGGCGTTGAAAGAAGCCGACCTCACGGGCCACATTCTCGGTGACGACGAGAAAGACGATAAAGTCACCCAGACCGCCGATGCCAAAGGGGACAAACGGCCCATTTCGGAGAAAGACGGCCGTAAGATCCGCATCGATGATCCCGCGGAACTTGTGAAGAGCGACTTCCAGCTGCAACAGAGCCTGAGCTACCTCAAAGCTTGGGGTATATTCGAAGGCGGCCCGCGTGGCACGTCGTCGGAGACGATGGAAGCAGCTGTTCCTGCCGAACCCGATCGCTCTTAAAAGAGTGCGACTACTGCTCCGTCCTCGGACACGCCGAACAGAGAGAGATTATGCTCGGAAAACCGGAGCGTCTTAAAGGCCGGAATATCGTTCCAAAGGCGAATCCGTCTAGGTCCCTCGCCTCCAACCGCAAATAGCTCCACGCTCGTACCTGAAGCTACCGCTAAGAACGCGCCATCAGGGCTGAAAGCCATCACCGCGGCTCTTCCGATAGGAAGGGGAGATCCAGCCGCCTTTCCCTCGCTCGTGAAAAGGGTGAGCGTCCACTTTTCCCCGCCCCCGGTCCATTGCATTTGCGCGTGCGCGAGCCAACCTGTTTCCCCCAGGATGGGCTCCGATGCAGCCCAGCGTCCATTGTCATTGGGTAAGGACCGCAGATTGTTCGCACCTTTGGCCGACATGGAGGCAATGGTGGGCGATCCATAATTCTGGGCCAGGAAGACGGATCCTTGGGGGCTCAGAATTTTATGGTCTTGACCCCTTTCACGGCTTCGGAAAGCGCGTTCTAGTTGGATTTCGCCGCCTACTAGTTTGAAGTGTATCGACGATAAACCAGTGTAATAGTGGAAGCCGTGGATCGTATCGTTCGATACGCCGACTATCCGGTACCCCTCGAACAGTTTCACGAAGGAGTCTTTTTCGCGATCAATGAGGTAGGCGCACTCGTCCTCGGAACACGTGTGGCCGCCGTTGACGGCATAAAAACGATCTGAAATCGGAAAAACTCCGTCAATGGGTTTCGCGGCCATTCCAGGGCTCGCCCCGGTTGCGATGCGGTAGTTCCGCTTCCCCGTGTTCGTGTCGATTACCCAGAATTCATTGTCGCCCAAACCTAACGCAAGTTCATGGCCAGAGGCGGAGAACGCGGCCGAGCGGACCTTAGCTAGGCCTGGGTACTGGCGCACGGTCTCGCCGGTAGCTGTTGCGATCAAGCGGGCCGTGGGGATATCGAAAAAATACTTTCCATTAGGGCTTAGGACCAATGACCGACGAACGGGTTTGCCATCCGCAGAGGGTTCCAGAAGCTTCGTGGTAGCCGAGGCTCTCTCGCTCCAGACTTTTTCCAAATCCCCTGCTTCTGCTGGGCTCAGATCCAGTGGTGTGGTTTGGGTGGGTAACTGGGCTCGGGCTTGGAGAACCACCGTAGGGCTTCGTAACCGGCGGTTACTGAGTTCTCCCGTGTCACCGGCGAGAATGATGCCGCCATCATAACTTTGGTAGACCCGGGTTTGAGAAGTCTCATCAATCAATTGACTTCGAAACGAC
>JAIEOG010000434.1 GCA_019750655.1 bacterium | reverse complement strand
ATCCCGTGCTTGCTCGTGCATACGGTGCTCAGCTCGAAAATCAACTCCATCATCTCCGATATCGACCAATACTCGGTGAAGTTGATCAACTTGCTCAGCGCTGCTCAAAAAGCAGGCACCAAGGGTGGTGCCCGTAAGCAAGACGACGAAGACGCCAGCGCCGCAGAATAAGGGACTAAGAAGCCATGGCAAGAAAGCCGAGTCTTAGAACAAACCGTATCCGCCCCTCAGAAGGGCTGAACCTCGCCCCGCTTATCGACATGGTAAGCGTGTTGATGTTCTTCCTTCTGGCATTTGCGGGGATCATCCCCGTGTCGATTATCGATGCCCCTCTGCCGAAAATTGCCTCCACGGCAGAGGAAGTGAAGCAGGCCAACAAGAAGGACAATAAGTTGGAGCTCACTGTCGATATATCGCCGACTTCCGTCGTGGTGAGGGAAGATGGTGGCGCGGCTAAGACTTTTGCGGCCAATGAAAAAGGCGAGTTTGCCTTCGATGAAATGCACAAGCACTTCATCGCTCTGCATGGCCGCAAGCCTAAGTCCCACGAAATCACGCTCGTTCCGCAGAATGCAGTGACCTACGATACGTTGATTAAGGTCATGGATTCGTCGCGCGAGTTAGTGAAAGGCGATCCAGGTTACCAAGAATTGCCCCCCGGAGGCGCACAGGCTCCGGAGAGCGCGGCTTTTAACCGGTTATTTCCCGACGTAAGCATTGGAGGAGTCTGATGACAGGCGGTGGCGGCGAATCGACAGGTGGCGGCGGACGTGCAGGTAAAAAAGGGGCACGCAGCCGCATTCGACGTGGCTCGGGCGACTTCCTCATGCTCGCCTCGATGTTGGATATTCTTATGGCGATTTTGTTCTTCTTGCTGAAGAACTACTCCGCCACAGTATCTGACTTCGCTCTCGGAAAAGACATCTCTCTTCCCACTTCCTCTGCGATGTTGCCTCCGATGTCGGCTTTGCAGCTGGTTGTGACCCAAAAGGCGGTCATGCTGGATGACAAGGAAATCTGCAAAATCATCAACGGCGATATTGATCCTAAAGAGCTCTACCGCGATGGCGTGACCGTCGTGAAGCTCGCTCAAGAATTGAAACTTCAGCGTGAACGCGCCCAGATGTACCAAAAGCTCCAGGGCCAAACGCCGGAAAACGCTCCGGGCCAGCCGGGCGTCGATCCGAAGTCCTTCAACGGCACGATCGTGATGCAGGCCGACAAAGGGCTGACGTTCAACATCCTCAAGAAGCTGATCTACACCGCCGGCATTTCGGATTTCGTGATGCTGAAGCTCGCGGTCTTGAAAAAAGATCAGGTCTAAGCCCCATTTGCCTGTCCCCTCCGCTGGTGTCATAACCAGCGGATGGCCAAAACCAAGCAAACGCAGAAACTCCTCGAAATCGTCGCACGGCTCCGCAAGGAGTGTCCGTGGGATCGCAAGCAAACCAACCGGTCTCTAGTTCCCTACCTTCTCGAAGAAGCTTACGAAACTCTAGAAGCCATCCGCGCGCGCGATGCCAAGGCGTTGCGCGAGGAATTGGGCGACCTGCTTTTGCAGGTGGTCCTGCATTGCGAGATCGCGTCTGAGACGATGGGTTTCGATTTTGAAGATGTCGCCCGAGGCATTGGCGAAAAGATGGTCCGCCGGCACCCGCATGTATTTGCTGAAGGCAAAGTCGCTTTAGGGAAACACAGCCAGCAATGGACGGAGCTCAAACAAAAAGAAAAGCCACGCAAGTCGCTGCTCCAAGGCACCCCGCAGTCGATGCCCGCCCTACAGCTTGCCCAACGCTATGGCGAAATCTCGTCGAGCGTCGGTTTCGACTGGGACGATGCCGATGGCGCTTGGGACAAACTCCACGAAGAACTCGAAGAACTTCGCAAGGAATTCAAAGCTCGTAAACGCAATCGCAAGCGTGTCGCCGACGAATTGGGTGACGTTGCCTTCTGCCTTGCGAATCTGGCGCGCCACCTCGGTATCAATGCCGAACTCGCCGGCCGCGATGCCTCGGTGAAGTTCTCCAAACGCTTTGCCAAAATGGAAGCCAAGGCTCGTAAAAGCGGAGCTCGCTTGGCCGAATGGTCGCCCGAAGAGTGGGACCAGGCTTGGCGCCAGGCGAAAACCTAAACGCCCCCTCCCGCCGCTACCGGGAATGTGTTACTTGGCCGGAATGGTGCGGCTTTTCCCTTTTTCAACGGTAGTGGCAGCTTTCCTGGCAGCCGCATGCGCGAAGGGCCCACAGTTCCCTCTCGAAACCATCCGCTTGGTCCCGCGCTACGAGGCTTTCGCGTACCGTGATGAGGCTTTTTACCCGCTCTCGGAGAAGGCCCACATTTTTCTCGTCGCCGGTGGGCAGGACTACGCGAGTTTCGCGGAGGAGATCATTCGCCAGAAGAGGCACTGGATGGACCGAGGCGCGTTGGCTGAGGAAATCAGCTGCTACTACGCCATCCCGTCTCATGCGAACTTCCGACGAGACGCCATTCAGTTCGCAGCGCTCGCTGCAGAGTTACGCGATTGTTACGCCGCTTCGGCGGAACGGATTTACCGGCATTTGCGCTTGGTACTCGCGAAGTCTCCCCCCGATCTCTATCTCTATGTCACTGGCCACGGGTCGCCGCCCGTTTCACGAAAGATCGAAGACGCGCTCGCGCAAGGAGATGGGAATAAGGCGGCTTCGGAACGTTCGTGGCTGACGAGGTACCCGGTGTTGGATCAGTTTATTCTGAATACCGATGTGGATCCGAGTGGCGAAGTAAATTACCAGCGCGAACGCGTGCAGGTTCCGCGATTCGCTGCAGCTTGGCGTCCTGAAGACATGTTTCTCACTCCCACGCGTCTCACAGAGACTTTGGATATGGCTCCTAAGACTCGTAAGCATGTCGTCCTTCAGGGGTGTTATACGGGCGGTTTTATCGATCCACACCAAGGCGCACCGCACCGAGGACTCAAGACAGCTAGAAATATTTCCGTCATTACCGCATCGCATTATGATCGCCCGAGTTTCGGGTGTTCGTCGGGCATCGATCAAACGTTTTTCGGCCAAGCTTATAATTCCGTTCTACAAAAGCACCCATCGCTGCCCCAAGATCTCGACTGGTCCAAGGTATACGAGGAAACGGAGGCCGAAGTGGGTCGCTTGGAAGTGCGTTTGAGGAACGAAAGACCTTCTAAACCGCAGTACTTTTCCAATCTAGCCTTTTGAATTCATTGAGAAAGCTTGTTACCTCCGTTTGGGGGGTAAAAAATGCATCGTGGTTTATGCTTCGCATCATTGGGGATCCTTTTGGCCGCTTGCGGCCAGTCGCCGAAATTTCCAGAGCCGTCTGACAGAGGCGCCACTGCACCCCCCGTTGTGCACACAGATCCGCCGAAGCCTTCCACGGATTTGCCCGTCCTCACTTACCGCGAAGAATCACGTGCCGCTTCTACTGCCAAAGTTTTCTTGGTGGCTGGGGGCAAAGAGAGTGCTGCTTACGCCGCGGAAATCATCGAGCAGAAGAAGCTCTGGCTGCGCGCAGGTGTGAAGGCGGCTGAGATCCATTGCTACTATGCCATTCCTCCGAAAGCGGCGCTGCAACGCCAAGCGAGCGAATACCGCGCCTTGGAGCAAGACCTCGCAGAATGTTACCCGGCGAGTGCTGGGATCTTGCGTCGGCATTTAGCCGCTGCCGCG
>JAIEOG010000270.1 GCA_019750655.1 bacterium | reverse complement strand
GGAAAATCATCAGATCAAATTTCGAACGCTGTTCCCAAAGAGACTTAGCGTCCTTGTCGTAGTGGATGCGGTGGCTGAAATCTGAAACTGGAATTTCGAAAACCTCCCCCAGAAGTTTGCGGTCCGACCAGTGCATGGGCAGTTTCGCCATGGCGCGGCCCTCTTTGGCGGCGGAAGTTTCCCAGCCCTTGGGAATGGCGCGGAATAGCTGGTTCTCAAAACCTAAGAAAAAGGCCGGTACGTTTGTGGGCTTTGCCACAAAAGCCGAAAGCTCTGCTGGTGTTGCCGGCGTCAAATCAAACGCTTCCCGGATTTTCGGCAAGCGCGCGCGGTGCGGTTCCAGCGTGTGGATGCCCCGGTGCGTGGGGAGAACGAGAAGCCCCGGATCAAAAGTGCTGCAAATCGTAAAGACGGTGCTGGCGGCCGGGTTTCCGGCTTTGCCATACGCGCCGACTTCACGTGCGTAGGCCAGCGCACTTTCATAGCGGTGGTGGCCGTCGACGATGTAAATCGGCTGCTCTGCAAAAAACTCTTCGAGCTGCGGCACGGAATCGGGCTCAATGCGCCACACGGCGTGGTCAGTGCCATCGTCGGTTGTGCCTTGGAGTAAGGGGTGCTGGAAATCCCATCCCTCGGTTAACGAATTAAAGAAGCCATCGGCATCTTTCACCATGCCAAAGATGTGGCTTAGGTTGAAGCCCGTCTTGCGGATGCTCTGCAGGCGGTCCTTTTTGTGTGCCCCGTGAGTATTTTCGTGCGGGCGGATAATCCCCTCGGAAAAGTCGTGCAGCAAGACAGCACAAACCAAGGCGCTGCGGACGTGGCGGCCGCCCTCATAGTTAAACGTCTGGCGGTACCAGTAGTAGCCCGGCGTCGGATCGCTGCGTAGAACTTTGTGCTCCACCCATTGGCTGAGGGTCTGTAGTGCACTGGCGTAGTCATCGTCCTTTTTCTTCGGCAAGTCGACGTGCGCGAAGTTATAGGGGCTGCGGTCCCACAGCTTTTGATCTCCGCCAGCAGGGATCACATCGTAGGGCGGCGTAATCACATCGTTCAAGCGCCCGACTTTTTCGCTGTTGTAGTAGTACCCGCGGAAAGGAGAAATGGTGGCCATGCCGTATGAAACCGCAACATCCTAGGTCGATCAAGCTAAACCTCCGAATGTTAAGGTTAACCTTAAGGGTAACCCTAACAATCCAGCGGTGTAGCCACTCTGGTGGGAATTATTCTTGCCAGGGGCCGGGGGTGGTTATACCCCCGAGGTACCTGGAGGGTTTGCATGTTCCGTACATTGGTTGGTTTGTTTGTTCTAAGTGCCCCGTTGTTTGCTGCTCCTGCTGATTTAAAGGGGAAGTGGGAGCTGGAAGGTCTGCGATGCAAGAGCGGAGAAGCCCCTAAAGATGTGCGCGACGTTAAAGTGAAAATGGAATTCCAGGAAGAAAACTTCCGAGTGGATATGCAGGAAACGGATGGGGACCGTAAGGTGGAAATGAACCAAATAGGCCGCTATGCCGCGAACTCTACCACCTTGTTCATGATTGTATATACGCTGAAAGCCAATATCGATGTCTCCGCCTCTGAAGGCTTCACTTCGGCAACGTCGTACCGTTTCGAGCAGGGAAAGCTTTTTCTCGTTCAGCCCAAAGAGAAGTCTGACGAGTTCTGTGGCGAAGGTGTGGAAGCCGCTTTGGTGTTTAAGAAGCAAGCGCCTTAATACCCGGTCTAGGCAGGGTAAAGCCTATTGGCCGATATCCCGGCGAATATGCATTCCCTTCCAGCCGGCTTTCTCATAAGCGGCGTAGACTTTTTCGCGGCAGACATTGGCGGAAGGGCCTGTGGCGCCGATACCTAGAACGCGGCCACCATTCGTAAGAAGGTGACTGCCGCTCCCGCGCACGCCCGAGAAGAAAACTTGGACATCTTTCGGGAGCGTCTCCAAACCCCCAATCGTATCCCCGAGTTTGGGCTCGGCGGGGTAGCCTGCGGCTGCTGCGACGACATAAATACAGGCGCCGGCCTTGAATGGCGGTAGCTCGGCGGCCTTCAATTCGGCTTTTGCCGTGGCGCAGAGCAGCTCGGTGAAGTTACCTTCCAGGCGCATCATCAAGGCCTGTGTTTCGGGATCTCCGAAGCGCGTGTTGAATTCCAAAACGTAAGGCTCGCCTTCGCAAATCATCAGTCCAAAGTACAAAGCGCCGCGGTATTCGAGGCCACGCTTGGCGAGTTGCTTGAGCGTGGGCTGCACGACTTTCTCGTCAATAAGCGCTTCCAACTCAGGGTTTGCGAGTGGGGAAGGCGAGATGGCGCCCATACCGCCCGTGTTGGGGCCCAGGTTGCCATCGAAAATGCGTTTGTAGTCGGAGGCGGTGCTGAGCGGGATAAAGCGCTCGCCATCGCAAAGGCCGATATAGCTCAATTCACGTCCGGCGAGAAACTGCTCCACGACGACGGTATGCGGGCCAGCGCCGAATTCTTTGCGTTCCCAGATGCGGTGGATGAAGTCATCCACATCCGCGCTATTCTCCGCGACGACGACGCCTTTACCGGCCGCCAGACCATCGAGTTTCAAGACGATAGGGTAGGTGTCTCCCACGAGCTCTCGAATCCCCGCCGGTGTATCGGTGGTTTCGTAACTCGCCGTCGGAATACGGCCTTCTTTCAAAAACGTTTTCGCAAAGGCTTTGCTCGTTTCAAGCTGCGCGCCTTGTTGCCCGGGGCCGACAACCAAAAACCCCTCGCGCCGGAATCTATCGGCGAAGCCTTGCGCTAGAAGCACCTCAGGTCCCACGACGACGAGATCGATGATCTGCCGGTGCGCTTCCGCGACCAGGGTGTCGATGCTCGAAAGGGGGATGTTACCCAGCGTCTTGAACTGCTTCGCGGTGCCGTCATTGCCGGGGTGTAGAACAACCGATTGGACTTGGGAATCTTGGGCGATGCGCCAGGCCAGCGCATGTTCACGGCCGCCAGTGCCGAGGACGAGGACTTTCATGCAAGGCTTATAGCAGGGAACGGTGAGGGTGGGTAGCGCTAGCGAGTAAAACCCGTGCCGATGGGAGCTGCTAGATAGGCAGGCGGGGCCGCTTTGCGGATTTCGCCGAAAAACTCAGCTTTCTTGGTGTCCCACTGCGAGGCAATCGATCGCATTTCATCGCTTACTAGGGGGTTCTGGCGCAAGGAATTCAGGTCGTCCTGAGTGGGGCGGCCATTCCCAATAGTCGATAAAGCCACTCGGGCTAACGGGCCAATCGCTGGATTTACGGACGCCGTCATTTGCGAGATGGCGGTCAACGCTTGTGCGACATTCTCGCTGTTTTCTCGGGCGAACGTCCGCACGTCCCTCACTCCTTCTTTGAGCATGCTGGCTGTTTGCCCCAAGACCAAAAGGCTAACGTCCTTTGCGCGCAGAAGGGGTTTGCCCTTGTGCAGGCCAAAGGCAGCTTTGAAGTCTTGGTTGTTGGAAACTAGCTGGGCAAGCGTTTCCGGGGTAATCGGGAGCGTTTGCACGGCACCCCGGAGAGTTCCCACAGTACCTTCCGCGGCATCTAGCCCTGCGCGCGCATAGTTTGCGCCCTTCGCTGCACTCAAAGCTTCCTTGGCGACGAGACTTTGCGCTTTTTCCAGGTATTCCGCCAACCCGGTTTCCTTC
>JAIEOG010000347.1 GCA_019750655.1 bacterium | reverse complement strand
CCGCTACCGGAAGCCCGCTTAAGTCGACAATCTTATGCGTCGCGAAAGCCGGCTCGCCTTTCGCCGTTACGACGTTGGTCGCGATGAAAGCGAATTTCGCTTGGCCTTCGAGTTTCTTTAAGAAGTCCAAACCCAGGGCATAGTCGGATGCGGCCGGAGCGAAAACTGTTAAGCCATTCGCCGCCAGCATCGGCAGCATCGCTTCGGCATGGGCGCGTTGGCCTTCGAGCGAAGTCTTAGAGCCGGGGGCTGTGAAGAGACCGCCCACATCGACAAAGAGCACACGAGAAGAGCTCTTTTTGATTTCTTCAACCGCATTGAATTCACGGTCGATACCGCCAAACGGGGCGGATTGGCAGCCGCAGGGCTCTAGCGTCCCGTTACGGGATTGCTGGTAGAGCAACGTAAAAGTATTCGCGCCATCCGGAGCTAACGTAGAGCCCGTCGGAGCGTGGCTGCACGAGCCGACGAAGACGGCCAAAGAAAGAACCAACAACGAGGAAGCGATTTTGAGCATAGAGCACCTTGGAGTTCTATTGGGTTAAAACTGGTAAAGCTAATATCCTACCACCATTGATCTGGAAAGGCCCAGGCACCGCGGCCTGAGCTCGCCAGGCGGGTACCTTGCGAGTATAAATACACCATGATCGAAGTGAATTTTGATGGCTTAGTGGGCCCCACCCATAACTATGCGGGCCTTTCCGTCGGCAATCTGGCCTCGATGCACCACGGCCAGCAAACCTCCAACCCCAGGGCCGCGGCGTTAGAAGGCCTTGAGAAAATGGCCCTGCTCTGCCGCCTGGGACTGACGCAGGCCATTTTGCCGCCCCATGAACGGCCGCACCTGGAATCTCTGCGCCGGATCGGATTCACGGGATCTCCCAAGACGATCCTCGAGCGCGCTGCCACCGAAGCGCCGCACCTTTTAGCGAGTTTCAGCTCTGCGTCTCCGATGTGGACTGCCAACGCTGGGACGATGGCACCCGGCTACGATACGCTCGACGGGCGCGCACATTTCACACCCGCCAATCTTGCGTCAAAACTCCACCGCAGCATTGAAGCACCGCAAACCTTGCACGCGTTTCGCACGATTTTTCCGGACTCCGCGTTGTTCGAGCACCACCCAGCTTTGCCGACGAGCGAAGCGTTGGGCGATGAGGGTGCCGCAAACCACACACGGCTCGCCCCTCAACATGGCGCGCCTGGCATCCACCTTTTCGTGTATGGCCAAGCACGAGGCAAAACTCCGTCGGAACCCTTGCGTTTTCCCGCGCGGCAGACCTTGGAAGCCAGCCAGAGCGTCGCGCGTTTGAATCAGCTCCCGAGCGAGCGATCGGTTTTTGCCTGCCAGAGTGCACAAGCGATCAATGCCGGGGTGTTTCATAACGATGTCATTTGCGTCGGCAATGAAGACCTGCTCTTTTTTCATGAGGCGTGTTTTGAAAACGAAAAGGCAGCGATTGCCGAATTGCAGGCCAAATGGAACGCCCTTAAAGCCTCCAAGCCTTTGCGGCTGCGTCGTGTAACGGCGGCTGAGATCCCGCTCGAAGATGCCGTGCGTTCGTACCTCTTTAATTCCCAGCTCGTCACCTTACCGAGTGGCAAGCTTGCCTTGATCGCCCCCGGGGAATGCGCCACTACGCCGTCGGTAAAAAACTACCTCGATCGCTGGCTTGCCGAGAAAAAAGACCTAGCCGAGGTCCACTACCCTAGCCTTCGCCAAAGCATGGCGAATGGGGGCGGGCCTGCTTGCTTGCGTTTCCGCGTGGTACTGACGGAAAAACAGAGAGCGAACTGCCACCCGGGTGTGTTTTTGGATTTGAAAAAAATCGATGCCCTCAAGGGCTGCGTCGAGAAACACTACCGCGAGCGCTTGGTTTTCGCAGACCTGGCCGACGAAAACCTGTGGAAAGAAAGCTGCGAGGCCTTAGAGGCACTGACGCAGATTTTAGGTTTGGGATCTTTCTACGCTTTCCAGCGCAGTTAGTAATACGTGTACGTATAGGTCGTGCTGTAGCCGAACCCTTGGTAGGGCGCCCAGAACGTCGCGGGCGTCATCATCGGGCTAAACGTCGTCGTCGGCTGCACCCAATAGTAGAAATTCTGGTTCATGTAACTATAAACATTGCCCATGGGGCCCGTGCCCCACTGCATGGGAATATACTGCAACCAGAAGACGGGAAAATTGTATGGCGATACGCCCACGCGGACTGCATACACCTGCCACTGATTCCAAATCACAGGCCACTGCACCGCGAGTTGAGGCTGGTTCCGCATGAAATAATCCAACGGAAGAAACGGTGTGTACGAAGCCGGGTAACCAGACGGGAGCTGCGGCTGGAAGCCGTAACCGCCAGGGTTGGTCGAGTAGGGGTACGGCGCCTGATAAACCGGCCCGTTCTTGCCGCAGGCGCTGAGCACCAACGTAATCGCCACTAACCCGATTTTGATAGCTCGTAAAAGCATCACAAGCCCACCTCCTGGGCCGAGGAGTCCTTTTGCAACCCAGGGCCAAGGCGGCCTACGCAGGGAATTCTCTCAGAGGGCAGTTTTCCGAAAGACGGAGGTGCCCAAAAGGGGCACTTTTTTTCGTCTGGTTTCTTCGTAAGATTTCTGTAACTGCCCTGAGACAAGGGTATAAGGACCTCTTATGGGTCGGTGCCTTTTTCTATTCATTCTGCTTGTTGCTGCCCCTGCATTCGGTTCGGGGGCCTTCCCAGTGGTGTGGCAGCTATCTGATGCGCAGGAAGGCCTTCTCGGAATCGAGGGAAACGCGCGCAACCAACCGTGGTGGGTACACCGCCGCGAGACGAGCCGCCGTACGTTTTTTCTCACCCACACTCAGCAGCCACCGCACCGCCGGAATGTCCCTGTCGGCCAGCTGTCCGATGCACTCTCTCAGCAGCTGAACTTGCTTTACGAAGGGTTTGCCGAGGAAGGCGGGAGATGGACTTTGATCCTCGAGGGCCAGCAACACTCGGCCATTGTTTCGCGCTGGCACCTGGTCGCAGACCTAATCAAGGAAAACGGCCGATTCCGTGCCAAGGTTCGCGGACTCCAAGCAGAATTTTTTATTCCCGGAGTATCGGAAGTGCGGATGTTCCGCACGCTCAAGAAAGAAGAAATGCAGGCCAAAATACTGCGTTTGGAAAACGCCCTTGAGTACAGCGAAACGGCGGTGAACAGCAGCGCGTTGCCCGAGTACGAAATGGCTCTGCCCGTAATGCCGTGGGAGGCTCTTTGGAGCACCCAGGTCATCGTGCTGATTGGCAAGTCGGAAACGCGCACCCACTCCGGGGTCCTCTGGCAGAAAGTCGATGAACCCAATCGCTACCGAATGAGTTACCAGGGGGCCACGGGTATCCAGGAAGTGCAGCTCAGCGAAGCGGCCCTCGGAGAAGTCGGGGCTTTTCTGCGGTTGCAACGATCCCTGCGCGGCCTGAGGCTACGTTCGGCCTCGGCTGTCCCGCAGCTCGTGAATATTGAGTCGCTCGTGATTGACATGCGCGGGAGCGAAACCAACCCTGTTTTTCACTTAATCGTCCATAATCCGAGACACAGCAACCACCCCTACCAAGTGGTTCGCCCCGAAGATGTCATTTTACAACCCGAGCGGCACGGTGCCCAACTCCTGATTCCCGAGG
>JAIEOG010000246.1 GCA_019750655.1 bacterium | reverse complement strand
TATTGCCTTGCCTTCTATTCTGCGACTGCTGCCCCCGACTCTTGATAGAAAGAAGAGGGTGACCACGAACAAAAATCGTCTAAAGTACAGAAACCATGTCGACGCCACGTGAGGAAGAGGAGGCCGTGATCCTCGCGAGCGTCGTTTCCGAGCTGAAACGGCTCGGCCGGTTTACCAAGTTCCGGTTCGTTGCCACACCGAAGGGTTCCGGGCCGCCAGGTCTGTTTGGACCTCCGTTGGAGTGCAGCGGAGTGGTGGACGCCATCGACCGACGAGGCATCTGGCTCATCCTGGACGACGCGCCGACGCTGCAACAGCTGTGGCCTGACGAAAAGTTTAGCTACTCCAACTTCCTTATCACGCCTACGGCGACCGCAACAAGAGCCAGACCTGTCGAGGAAGAAGAAGAGACCTCCCCGCGACGCGCGCGACAACGCGCACAGCCGAGAGAGGAGCCTCGCGCGGAACCGCGGGAAGACTTGCCCCGGCCAGCCGCCGCTGTAGACCCCGAGCCGGCGCAGCGCAAGCGGAGAGGCGCCACAGCGGAAGACATCCGGGAAGACGAGCTCGCTCGTTTTGAAAAGATGTGGCAGCGTATGAAAGAGCGAAAGAAACGCGCACGCCGAGAATCTTCTTCCTCCTCGTCCTCATCTTCCTCGGACGATTCCGACAAGGACTCAGACATCAGGGACATCGTTACTGGGGATAAGGGCGTTATGGTCCGCCTGGTGGCCAACTTAAAAATCCCGATTCACCCAGACGAAGAGCACCGCTGGATGTACCTGTACGCACATGAAACGGTGGAGAAAAAAGGGAGACACCCCTATCGCAGCATGTCCGCTGATGATTGGAGAAAACACGCGCTCGCATTCCAACTCAAGTACTCGAATGGGTACAAAAACGTGGCCCTCAGTGACGAAGCCGAAAACATCATCTACCTATTGACAGAAGTGATGGAATTCCGCAAGCAACGAAACACAAAGAGAGAGTGGGTCGCTGTGTTCTCATTCGTAGCGCGCTTTGTGTTCCTGGTCCTCCTCTCCAGCAACATGGCTGGACTGGCCGCCGCCCAGCACTTCAGTCAACAATTCGATGCGTGCGTCAACAACAAGGATTCGAAGATCGAGCTGGCGGAACTCTTTATCGAAACCCTGCGTTTTCGGGCGAAACCGGAACCCACACCACCGCCGCCAGTTGCTGAGCCGGCGGTGCCCATATCGCAACTGACGGAAAAGATCGATGGGGCAGTCAAGAAACTTCTTGATACGCGGCCACAAAGTCGCCACAATTTTCGGGGAAAAAAGCACTAGGGAGCTTGGCGCCATCGCCTTGCTCACCGTTGAAAACGATGGCATCACCCTGGCTGGCAGCAACATCGTTGCTGGAACGCCCGACGAGACTCAGGAACCTTCCCCCCACCAAATTGCTAGAGTGCGCGACATCGGAACCCGGCCCACTGCCGACGAACTGGGAGAAGTTCTCCGAGACAATAGAGCAAACGATTCCTGCAACAAAGAAAAAGAGGGCACACATGTTGGAAAACAAAGCGAAGATTACGCATGGACAGTTGGCCCCGCTGGCAAAGCTGTTGGCGCTAGATGCGGAAGAGCTCAGCAAGACACTTATAGACATACAGCAAACACGAGCGTGGTCGGAATCAACGCTCATTTCGCGATGCAATACGCTGATTGCGATGTGCGTGCACTTGCCCACGACAAGGAGAGAGGCGATTCGCAGCTGCCTGGTTACACTGCGTCGCCAAGCTTCGGTTATTCAACTACCAACCTGGCAACCAGAGGAGAGCGAACAATGTATGACACCAGATTGTGCGGCTGCACTCTGGGAGAAGATAGAATCGGCACCGGAACTGATCCTGCCTATACTGGTGGCGTTCATCGCGGGACAAAGGAACGGGGATGTGCTGCTTTGGAGAACGGCCTTTGTGCAACAACGCGTCAGAACGGACGGCACCAAGAACACCACGGTGACCGTGGTGGAAGGCAAGACGGTCCATGCCACTGGGCCGTACACGCTCCACTTCCCGTTCGACTCACAGATCGCCCTGTTGATCTGGAACCGCAAACTAGAGCGCGAAAAGATCAACAAACCATATCTATTTTTAGACTCGGACAAGCTACTGAAACACGGCGAGGCTCGCTTGCTGGTCAGAGCGTCTCAGGCCAAAATGAAGACGGTGTTCACGGGGGATCTCAGGAGCTCCAGGAGGGGTGGCCTTTCGAACCTTGCACAGCAAAACGTGCCGGAGACACAGCTACTGACCCTCAGCCGCCACCCTGGGGTCGACATGCTGAGACGTTATTTGGCTGCGGGTCGCCTCAACAACCACGAGGCAACACTCCAAATGGAAGCAATTGCGCTGAACGAGGAATCGATTCGGCAAACCGTCGTAGAGATGAGAGCGAACCAAAGACGCAGCTCGCCCGCGCTCTAAAAGGTTTCAATAGAACCATGGTTCGGGCACACCTGGAGTTCGGCGACGACGCGGCACTCCCGCTGCACGCAAAACTTGTCCCGCGAGTTTCGTGGGACAAAGTGGACAAATTTGTGCGCGAGATAGGGGTCGCGATTGGCGAATACGAGTACGCCAAAAAATGGATTTTCGACCCAATAACAATCGGCCTCACAGACGTCAGGCGCACGTGGATCCACGAACCCCCGCGAGACGCAGACATACTGCCGACGGACCTGTCGCTACTGTTGCGATTGGGTTACGTACGGGCACTGCTACCTCACGAACGGCCGCAGGGGATTGTGCAACTCTTTACCACCAAAGAGAAATTAAAATTAGTACAGGGCCGTTGGCAGTTTACTAGAAGGCGGCTCATCACTGTCCCGTGGGCGATTAACGACGCCAACCTGACAGTGGCGGACACGCAACTCCCGGGCATAGAAGAAATCACGGCGGCGCTCGATTGCCAGGGCGCCGCGACGTTCGACATAGAGGCGTTCTACGTCCACCTTCCTCTCCCGCAGGAAATCCAACTGCACTACTGCTTTACGTTTGATGCAAACTTTTATTGTTTGCTTACGGTCCCGACGGGATCAAGGCACTGCCCAGCGCTTGCTCAGGCTATCTCGCGCTCTGTCGCGCAAGTGGTCGGGCAACATTCGCAGGTACAAGCGTTGGCATATTTGGATAATTTTAGATTTGCCGGCAGCGACGTTGGCGTGTATCACGCCTCCCGGATCTTCGGCGACATCATGGCAGAGCTGAACCTTCAATGGTCTTGCGAAGAAAAATTCGCTGATGAATACGTCTTTCTCGGGATCTGCTGCGATCACAAAAACCAGACGACCAAAGCCACTCCGAAGGCCTTAGAAAAGCTGCGCATCAATGCGTCTTCCGCGGCGCTGCAAGAGGCCACTCTGCGGACGGGACTTCGTCTACTTGGATCCCTCATGTGGATCTCCTCCGTTTGCGAAGTGCAATTGGCGCATCACTACATCCCGCTGAAGTTCTTTAGAAGACGCTGCGCATCAGGGAGCGGACTTCGTGATCCGCTGGAAATTTGGAACTGCGCCAAAGCTCCACTCCAGGACTGGATAAACGCATGCCTGGCAAACCGCCCGCGAGCGTGGCGCAACCCACCCGCCGAACACCAGGCCGTCCTTTGG
>JAIEOG010000369.1 GCA_019750655.1 bacterium | reverse complement strand
AGCCCAAAAGCATTGTGGCCTGTGAAAAGGCGGAAAAGATTATCGAAGATCCAAAAAACTTGGGTGAAGCTAGCTACCGCTAAGAAGGCGATGAGCAGGGCGCGGTGGCGGCGCCAAAGGCCTACGGCCGTGGCTAGCAATGCGAGATTGCAAAACCACCAGTACATGCCCTGGTCGACGCCGTAGCGAGTAACGGCGAGTGTGGTATTCCAAACGCCCCAGATTCCGAAAAGGACGGCGCCGATCGCGAAATAGTCGGGTTTAGAAAAAAAGCGCTTCACCGATCTCTTATCGGCGAAGCGCTCAAAAGGAGTGAATGCGTTGCGGCTTAGCCGACGATGTCTTCGCCGCCGTCGATGCCTAGGACGTTCCCGGTGAGGAAGCTGCCTTCATCGTGGACGAGCAAAGCCAGAGTGTCTGCCACGTCTTGAGGCGTGGTGAGACGGCCCCACGGGTTACGCTTAGTCGCAATTTCAACCATCTCTTCATTGCCCGGGATCTTGCGGAGCGCTGGCGTATCCGTCACCCCCGCGCGTACGGCGTTGACCGAAACCTGCCAGGGAGCAAGTTCTAGGGCCAGCTGCCGGCAGTGCGATTCCAATGCGGCCTTTGCAGAGGAGACCGCGCCGTAGGTTGGCCAGACGCGTGTGCTGCCCGAAGAAGTCATTGCGTAAATGCGTGAGCCTTTGCGCAACTGTTTGGCATCCATGAGGTCCTGTGTCCAATAGACCAAGCTATTAGCCATCACATCCAACGTCATGTTCATCTGATCTTGCGTGATGCGGGAGCCTGCTTCGCCAATGAAAGGCTTCAAAGAGCCGAAAGCCAAGGAGTGCACGAGGCAGTGAATGCCGCCGCCAGATTGTTGGCTGAGCTCTTGGATGATGTCAGCGCGCTTGCCGGCATCGGCCGCATTTGCATTGAAGTAGAGCGCTTTAGAGCCGAGGCCGCGGATTTTACCGACGACTTCTTCCACGTGAGGCAAGGTGCCTTTGCGATCCAGGTGCACGCCTGCGATGTTCATCCCGAGGCTTGCGAGCTTGAGCGCGATGGCTTCGCCGAAACCACTCGAAGCTCCCAGAATCAGCGCCCAGCGCCCCTTGACGTTAGATAGTGCCATTTTCGACTCCTCTTTTAAGATTTCTCACTCGCCAGGAACTCCTGCTTGAAGGCGTTAACCTTCTTGTAGTCAGGTTCACTGAGCGTGAAACTACGATCCAAACCGACGCGGGACCCTGTGGCGCTCTTGCCTTGCGGTTTTTGCAAGTGCAGCACGAGCGCCTCGGTCTCGCTGTCGCCTTTCTTTTCAAAAAGGCGGACGGTGAGATCCGTGGATTTCGGCTTTTGCCCTGCGGGCAAGTAAGCGCTGACGTGAATGTCTTGCAGGCGAGTCAGGTATTCCTCGACCTTGGTGCTGTCGATTTTCGCTGAGAGATCGGCCGCGAGCTTCCAATCGGATTCGGGTTTAGTCAGCTCGAAGCCTTCTTTGCCGTGTTCCAGTTTAATCCGGCGGATGTTGAAGCGGTTGAAGTTCGCCATTTTCAGGTCGCGGTAGTCCTTCGCGGGGCGCACGGCTTTGTCGAAGCTGTCTTTTCCGATTTCGAAGATGATGCCCTTGTCGCCGCGTTTGGCGTAGTACTTATCGCCGACTTGGCCGTAAGAGATCGTCGATTTGGTCTCTTTCTCGGTGAGTGTTACGACGACTTTTGCTGGGGCCAGTCCATATTTCGCAGGCGTGGTTGTAGATTCGGCAGCGAAGCCCTTCGCGGTGAGGTCGACCAAGTCATTCAAGACTTTATTCACTTCCAAAGTGCTGGCTGGGAGCCCTTCGCGTGCGAGCACCCATTTTTCGCCATCGGAGCGTTTCAGGACAAAATTCTCGCCACCGGTACGGATTTCCATTTCGGAAACGTCGGGCCGCGAAATGGAGAGGACCTTCTTGCTGCGGTATTCAGACGGATCTTTTTCGAAGTTACTGCGGAAAGCTTCAGCGGCGCGGTAAACCGTTTTCTTGCTCGCGAGCTTTAGGTAAACGCCTGCGCCGACGGGCGTGTCATTCCCTACCCAGAGTTCTTCCGCAGGGGAGGCGCTGTCTTTCTTAACGTGGATCTTGAGTTTGGGGACTGCAAGGCCAAAGGTTTCGAGGTCCTTGGGATCTTCATCGACCACGCGGTCCTGTTTGGAGCTTGTGAGCAGGCTGACTAAGCCTGAAGCAGCGTTATTATCGCCGCGGTCCTCGACGGGTGAAGTGAGGTTCCACTCGCTGCCCGCTTTTTTCAAAGTGACGGTGCGGTATTTGGCATCTTTGGCTTCCCCTTGACGCTGCTCGATAGAGATCTCTTGGATGCTATCGGCAGGCGTGGTGACGAAGAGCTTTGCTTGTTCTTCCTTCTCCGCCTGCTTTGGGCGCACGCGGTTTTCATAGATGGCATACCAAGCTACTAAGCCGCCTAGGACGGCCAGAAGTACGAGTGTGCTGCGGATGCTTTTGGACATATCTCCCCCGTTGTCTTCAGTTTTTCAGGGAAGAGGGAGGATCAGACCGGAGTGTCGCCGTTCTGCTGTTCCGGTTGCTTGGTGACATACCCAGCGGCGATTTCGCGCAAGGCCATCACGGCGGGTTTGTTGGTGAAACCACCCAGCATGGAACGAGAACCTTTCGCCATCTGCTTGACGCGCTTAGCGGCAATGTGGATGAGCTCGAAACGATTAGGGACCTTCTCCAAGCAATCTTCGACGGTTACTCTTGCCACCCGGGACTCCTCTTCCTCTGATTTATCTCAAAGAGCCCACCATACTAAAAAAACAGGCTGTGAAGTCAAGATCCAATCAGGTGCGCCAGCGAGGTTTACGGGAGAGCAAGGAGCGGCGCACTTCTACGAGCATCGCGCGGGTAGCGGAAGCTTCCGGTAGCGGGCCCTTTTCGGGGCGGTAGTGGGCATTTTCCCAGTCCTGGAAAAAGCGCTCGACCGACGCGCCCACGGTTTCGCCCCACTGCCGGCGCGCGAAGGCGATGGCTTGGCGGCGAGTTTGGAGAGGGCGGGGGCTGCGGGCGTCGAGCGTTTCGAACAAAACCTGTTCCGCATGCCGCACCCATTCGGGGTCTGTCGTTTTCGGATCGAGCAAGACTTTCCAACGCTCGCGGATCAAGTGGCGAGGGTTACGCTGCCGGTGTGCACGCCATGCCGTACGGCCCAAAGTCGCCGCACCCCAGCTCCAAATCACAGCGAGGATGGCTTGCAGGCTCAAGAAACTCCATGAGTGGGGCGCCGCCGAGGACACAGACCACGTTTTAGCGGGAACTCCTAATGCGAGCTGCTCGGCATGCAGCGGCTCCACGGGTTTTTTCACGGGGACCAAAAGCACAGGCGTCGAGACTGTCCTTTCATACTTCTTAGCCGCAGCATTGAAGTACACAAAACCAATGGCGGGAATCTCTTGCTCTGTGTCTTTGTCCGTCGAAAAAGTCAGCTCAAAGGCTTTGTTTTGAAAGGGGCCGCCCGGCGTGGCGCTGCGCTGAGAAAGAAGCTGCACTTCCGGCGGCAGCTTGGGTGCGAGAGCATTCACTTCGGGAAGATTGCCTTGCCCTTGGACGTAATAGCGGACGGTGAAAGGTTCTCCCGGCGTGTAACGCA
>JAIEOG010000122.1 GCA_019750655.1 bacterium | reverse complement strand
CATCATGATCGCACGCGCCGCTACGGCGCGGCCGTGGATCCTCTGGCAGATTGCCTACCAGCAGGGCCTCACCACGGAGCGCCCTCCTTTGAGCGCGGAAGAAGAAGGCCAGGAATATTTCTCGGCACTCTTGCGGCTTACATGCCTCTTGGAAGACTACTTTGGCGACAACCCAGCTACGATTAAGAAGATGATTTTCTACTTAGCAATCAGCAGCCGCTGGATGCTCTTCGGCCACGATTTTCTCACGCGCGTGCGCCGTTTACCGACGCTGTGGCAGATACGGGACTTTATCAATGAATATCGGGAACGGGCCCTGCAGCCGATGATCGGCCGCGCGCGGACATAAAACGGCGTTCTCCCCCGAGCATCATTCCTGCTCCCAGGAGCCCCATCACACCACACGCCACGCAAAACGCCGTGAGCCCACTGCCCTGCCAGAAGAACGTCCCAAACAAAGGTGCCGTGATCAGGGTCAATCCAAAGAGAAGTCCATAAGCGGCCATGTAACTTCCCCGAGTTTGCGGCGACGAGATCTCGCTCACATAGCTCACGGCCATTGGGAAAGTGAGCATTTCGCCTAGAGTCCAAATGGCCGTCGTCAGCTGGAGTTGCAGGTTATTCGTCGCAAGTCCCAATAGCCCGAAGCCAATCCCCGTAAAGATACTACCCAACGCCATCACGCGAGCAGCGGAATAGCGTGCTGTTTTCGAAACGAGCCAGATTTCGAGAAACACGATTAGCATCGTATTGACGGTGAAAACCATGCCGTACTCGGCCTCGGTCATCTTCAAGTCTTGGATCAAGATCAGCGGCATCGTCGATTCATGCTGGAAAAGCACCATCAACGGAAACTCAATCGCGAGCAGTACCCACACTAAGCGGCTATCGGTATAGGCAATCCGCAGACTGCGGAACAAGCTTAAGCGGTGCTGGGGCTCTAGTTTCTTATGGGGAAAGTGGCCACGGCCCGCCGCCCAAACCAGAACCGCCGCCGCACCGAGTAGTGCGCACGCATTGCTCCAGAACAAAAGCTGCGGCCAGTAGAGAAACAATACGCCGCCGATTGCCGGGCCCAGTCCCATTCCCAAGTTGAAAGAAAGGCGCACGAGCGCAAACGTCTGCCGCTGTTTATCTCGAGGCCCGTATTCGCTGGCGAGAGACAACAAAGCCGGCCGAAAAGAGTCGGTGACCACGGCCAGCACGAACACCACGAACGCAAAGAGAACTGGCTGCGACACAAAAGAAATCACGACCATCAGCGCCGCGCTTCCAATCAACGACGCTGTCAAAACGCGCGCAGCGCCCACACGATCGGCCAACCAACCGGAAAAAAGGCTCGCGAACAACGAACCCACTCCCCAAACCGCGACGAGCGACGTCGAATCTGCCGCGGATAACCCGAGGACCTTATTCGCGTAGAGCGCCAGAAACGGCAGCACCATATTGCCCGCGCGGTTGATAAGGCCGGACCAAAAGAGGATCCAGACGGGCCGGGGAAGCCCCAGAATTTCACGGTAAGCGGCAAGCATGGGCGGCACTCTAGCGCTCTTGTTCCACTGCGCGCAAGCCGGCGTTCGGCATCCTTACCACGCTGCGCCAGGACATGACTCTTCGCCCCAAAAGGCAGAAACTACTCATGGGTTTGGGGGAAATATGCGCGCATTGGTATTTTTGGGCACCGCTTTGCTTTGTCTGGAAGGTTTCGCAGTAAACCGCATCCAGTGGGGGCCTTCCGGGCCGGTCATCGATGGCCAGTCGGCCGAGTTTCTCTACGGTGCCGAACTTCAGTACTTCCGAGCCCGCGCGGGCGCCACCCGCAACATCCCAGCCGCTGCCGTCCAAGCCGCGTGGGAAAAGCTTCTCGATCGCTTTAGCGAAGCGAAGATGAACACGGCGATCTTCTACATCCCTTGGGACTTTCACGAACCGATCGAGGGGAAATTCGACTTCGACGGCACTCTCGATCAGGATGGCGATGGGAAACCGGACTACCCTTCCCGCAACTTAAAACTCTTTTTCCAGCTTCTTCAGAAACGCGGCATCCGCCACTTAATGGTCCGCCCCGGCCCTTACATCAATGCCGAATGGGGCCCCGAAGGTTTTGGCGCTGTGCCGAAGTGGTTTCTCGACGGCTACCCGCAGGCGCTTGCTGGCACTCAGACACCGAATAAACCCCGCGTTGTGACCTTTGCGCACCCCGATTTTCAACTGCGCGTGCAGCGCTGGTTCCGCGCTTTGCACCAGCAAGTGCTCAAAGACTGGATCGGCCCGGGCAAGCCGATTGAATTCCTCCAACTAGACAACGAAACGAATTACTTCTGGGACTCTGTCTATGAACGCGATTGGAGCGCACTATCGCTCGACCGCTACCGCAGCTTCGTACGGAAGATGTACCAAGGCAGTGAGCCCCTGCTTCGCCAGGCTTATGGTGCCAGCGCGGCTTTCGCTCGGTTGATGCCCCCCAAGAACCTCGGGGAAAAAACATTCTTCCCGCAGTGGCATTACGATTGGGCGTCTTTTCACGACGATGAAATCCGCGAGCACCACCGGTTTTTGAAAGATGAGTGGATAAAGCTCGGCGTGACCGATCAGGTAGTGCAGTTCACCACCTGCGAATCGTTCAACGCACTCAATGGCGGCATGTTGCCTCGCCTCGATCACCGCCAGCAGGGTGGCTTAGCCTTAGCGACGTTAAACATTTATCCAAAGACAGCGCCCTCCCCGGCGACGCTCAACAACCCGATGAAAGCCGCGCACGACGCGCACCTAATGGCGTCGTCTCAGCTACAGTACCTGCAGAATCCTTTCCCGTGGGTGATGGCGAGTGAAACGATGGGCGGCTGGTTTCCTCCCACACAAGTAACGCTCGGTGCGCGCAACCATACTTATGGTTCCCTTCTCGGTGCTGGAGTGAAATCGATCATCATTTACTACTTCCACGAAGGTTGGAACTGGACCGGAACAGAAGGCACCGACAGCGAATTGCAGTTCGACGCACCACTGGACAAAGACCTCCAACCCCGCGCTAGCTTTGCACTCGTCAAATCCTTGGGAGAAGCACTCCAGCAAGGGCTGGGAGCCGCGGCACTGCAGAGCCAGGCGATTTCCGTGCCCGTGCTGATCGCACATGATTCGCTGGCACAATACTCCGTCGTGGAAGGCAAGGATGCGCAAACGCAAGCGTCCACACAGTCGGCGGCTTTGTTTGGTTTGTTACGAGAGGCGGGCTATTTGCCCGACCTGCGCTTTACCGACTACTTATCCCTTCCAGCGCTACAGACTTACCGCGCAGTTTGGGTATTAAGCCCAGGCTATTTGAGCCAAAACTCCCGGCAGATTCTGTCCGCCTATGCCCGAGCCGGTGGCGTGGTGTTTTCCGTTGGCGATTCCGAGTTTAAGGGACCTAACGTCATCCCTGTTCCCGCCGATTTTGCCAAAGGTTGGAACGACGACACTTATGCCACTAACCAAGGTGCCACACAGATCCAGCAAGTGCGCAATTGGATGGACCAGATTGGCATCGCCCGGCCCGTCACTGCAACGGCGGCTGATGGTGAGGGGAAACTCCACGTGTGGCTTCGGCAAATGGCCGGGGATCAGCGGCTCGTCTTTATCGAAAACTT
>JAIEOG010000021.1 GCA_019750655.1 bacterium | reverse complement strand
ATGGTTTCGCTCGTCGGACGGACGATCAATGGTTCGTCGAGCTTTCCGGCTGGTACGAGTTTACCGTCGGGGCCCGCTTCCAAGCGGTGGTGGGTGACCACAGCGCATTCTTTAGCGAAACCGGCGATGTGATCGGCTTCTTTTTGCAGGAAGCTAATCGGGATGAAGAGCGGGAAATAGGCGTTCTGGTGGCCCGTTTCTTTAAATTTAGCGTCGAGAATCGACTGGATGTTTTCCCAAATACCCCAGCCCCAGGGGCGGATGACCATGCAACCGCGTACCGGCGAAACTTCCGCTAGCTCAGCGGCTTTGATGACCTCTTGGTACCAATCTGGATAGTTTTCAGCGCGGGTTGGTTGGATTGCAGACTGTGTGTTCTTACTCATGGATGACAAGAACTTATTTGCTTCTACTTGTCGGAGCAACCCTTTTTCAGCCCCGCCAGTAGCGATTTATCGTGCGCATTCGGCTTCGGACTGGGCTTCGGGGCGTTGCGTAGCAGGTCGGCGATGCGTTCTTCGGAGGCAGGGTGGGTGGAAAGGAAATTCAGGTGCTTTGGAATGTCCGTTTTATCGGACATGCGCTTGAAGAAGTCAGCCATGCCCTGCCGGCTCAGCCCCGCGTGATCGAGGCGGCGGACGGCCCCTTGATCCGCGCTGCGTTCGTCGTCGCGGCTGTAGCTGCGTTGGAAGAGGGTCATGAGCGTCGTAGGGTCTGTGCTCCCGATTTGAAAAGGCTTCAGAAGCAGCGCTCCCAAGTACGCGTCTAGAACCTGGGTTACGACGTGCCTTTGCAGGACATGCTCCATTTCGTGAGCGAGAATTCCTGCAATCTCGTCGGTGCTCTCCGCCTGCTTAAGCAGGCCCGACGTTACATAGATCGTTCCTCCCAAAGTCGCAAAAGCGTTGGGCAGGCTGAGATCAATCACTTGGATTTGCCCGGGAGCAATGTTCAGAGCTACAAGCTGCGCGTCCTCGGGGCCCAGGATGAGACGGTTCTTTAGCTGCTCGAGGCCCGCGGAAGCATAACCCGATGGGCACTTCAGGCTGTCCATCGCCCGAGAGACGAGGTTGCCGAAAAGTTTCTTTTCCACACTCAGGGGAATGTGCCGTGCGAAACGCAAGGTCAGGGCGTGTGCGCCCCAGACCAACGCGATCACGGAGATCATTCCCACCGCAGCTAGGAATAGGATGCGCCTTTTGGGCAATCCCGTAACGCGTTCGCTCCAGGGTTTGAGATGGAGGTGAGGGTAGAGGTGCGCTCGGTATTCCGTCGTGGCCAGACGAATCTCAGCATCGGGGGCTGTCGTCGATAGCAAGAGCGCTTGGACCGCGAAGTCAGAGCTGGGTGTCACGGTCTCTAAAGGCCAGGAGGCGACTAGGCTGCCGTCTTCGCCGTGTGCTTTTAGGCGTTTGCCGTCGATAGTGAGTACGACGGCATGGCTTTTTGCTTGTTGGCCATCGGAGAATCGACCGGGGATGCGGATCATAGGTCGAAACTGAAACCGACATCGCCGATATCAAAGAAGTCGGCCGCGGCATCACCCGCAGCGCCCCCTGCATTCACGGCTTGCACGACACCGTCGAAGTCGATAGCGCCAGTGACGAACGTTTTTTCAGCCAACACGCGCACGCGGTAGCTGAACACCCACGGGTAAGCGAGCCCCAGGGTGAAGAGGATCCCTAAGCCGCAAAGGAAGTATAGAACGAAGAAATCCACGCCCGTGATATGCCGCGAAAGAGTCGCTTCGCCGACATGCGTGTGCGCAAACCGGTAGCGCATTAGTTCAGCGTGGAACCAAAAAGAATAAATCCCGAGAGTCAGAATGCTCAGCAAAACGCCCTTCACCCAAATGGCGTATTCCTCACCAGCTTTGCCCGAGTAGCGGAAGTTCAAATTCCCGAAGAAGGTCGCATCGGTCCGCATCTGGTAGATGGTGCGGAAGAAAAGCGGGTAGTAAAAGCCCAGAGTAATGATCGTCAGCAGCCAGCCTTTGATCATGGCCAGCGTAAAAGGTTTTTCGATCGCTTTGACGCCGAAACGCACTCCGCGCCATGTGGTGCGTGTGAGGCGGTAGCGGTAGGTTCCCAAGATAATGCGTGGGAGAAAATAAGCCGCTAAGAAGGCACCGAGTGCCGCAGTGACGATCGTGCCCGCGGTCCCGCCGATGGCGTATCCTAAAACGGCGTTTACGATCCCGTAGCCGAAGTAGATTCCAATGACCTTCAGAAACCCGATGAAGATCTCTTTACCCAAACCGCGGTAAACCAGCGGCTCGCTGAGGAAGTACGTGTTCGCCCAAACATAGCGGCGAAAGTTTGTTTTCGCCCACGGGTAGTAAATGTTCAGTGTTACGACGCGCAGAATAAAATTGGTTAAGCAGAGGAAGAAGAGACTCTCGCCTGTACCTTTATATTCGCTACGGTAAGTGGTGTGGGTGATTTCGGACACTGTCGCCTCCAAAACTCTAGTGTAACACGCCTCGGGTCTGGTAGGGTGCTCCCGAATGAAGCAAGAGAACCTGAAAGCCCTGCAGGGCTTGTTGAAACCCACCGACTTAGTCCTGGATGTCGGCGGGTGGCACAGTCCGATGAACCGCGCGGACTGGATGATCGACATCATGCCGTACGAGTCCCGCAACCGGCAGGGCGCGATCCGTCTAGGCGACGAAGCAGAACGTTTTTCTGAACAAACTTACGTGCAGCGGGACATCTGCGGTCCCGATCCCTGGCCCTTTGAAGACAAGCAGTTTGATTTTGCGATCTGTTCCCACACTTTAGAAGATATCCGCGATCCGATTTTCGTCTGCCGCGAACTCAATCGGGTGGCGAAGGCGGGTTATATAGAAGTCCCCAGCCGACTCGTAGAGTCCACGCGTGGGGTGGAGCGGCCTTTTTTCTGCGGTTACTACCACCACCGTTGGTTGTGCGAGATTGATGAAAACCGCATTGAGTTTCTTTTCAAGCCAGCCATGATCCATGCGTACCGGCAATTCCATTTCCGCAAACCCTTCTACCGGAAGATCAACCCGACGCTGGATGCAAGCTGGCTGTTCTGGAAAAACTCCTTTCAGTACCGCGAACGTGTGATTATTGATCGGGACCAGGTCCAAGCCGATCTCGTAGCCTTCAAGCAGAAATACGCCTCTAGGCGCGATCTGTTCGTAGGCAAATACTTCTGATTATTCCCTGATGGCGTGTGTTCACACCTAATCAAGGCGTCAGGTTTCTCGCCTTGCCCAGCCCCGGGCCGTTCAAGTAGCTCTTCCTGAAACCGGAGGGACTATGGAACGCCAGGCTTCAGACCACGCACGTAAGAATTTCGATATCAAATACACCGACCGCCTCGTGGCGGGGAAAAACCCTGTTTGGTTTACCAGCCAAGGCCTCCGGCTAGAGGGCAATCTCTACACGCCCAGTGGCTTCGACCCTAATAAGCGTTACCCAGCCCTAGTTACCAGCAATCCAGCGGGTGCGGTGAAGGAACATTCTGCGGGGCTCTATTCCGAGAAACTCCGCGAGCATGGTTACATCCTCCTGGCCTTTGATAACCGTTCGTGGGGCGAGAGCGAAGGTTTTCCTCGCTATACGGAAGACCCGTTCATGAAGGTCGAGGA
>JAIEOG010000344.1 GCA_019750655.1 bacterium | reverse complement strand
GATATTGAATGCATCACGGCGCTCGCGTTGACGCCGCTGCGTTTGCCGTTGTTTCTTGACCTTGACCAGACGCTCGCGGGTGCTCTTGATCGACTTGTCGATCATCCGGCGATCGAGCTCGATCTGCTTTTCCCCCGCGCCGCGCATCCCGATACCGCCCTTTTGGCGCTCTAAGTGAGTCCAACGGCGGGTCAGGTGGGTCGCGAGGTATTCCAGACTCGCGAGCTCCACTTGGTTCTTCGCTTCTTTTGTGCGCGCGTGGTTATGGAAGATATCCAAAATCACGCCGGTGCGATCGATCACCCGGCAATTCGCGGCTTTTTCTAGATTGCGCTGCTGGCCTCCACTGAGCTCCCCATCAAATGCGACTAAAGAGGCACCGTGCTGCACCACAAGGCGAGCGACTTCGGCGGCCTTGCCTTTGCCAATATACATTGCGGGGTCGGGCTTCTGGCGTTTTTGCACCAAAGTATCGACCACAACACCACCCAACGTCTCAATGAGGCGGGTCATTTCCTCGAGAGAGCAAGCGACTTCTCGGTCCGTTTCTTCTGAGGAGTGCACCGCAATGAGGACGATACGTTCGGGATCAAAAGTGGAAGAGGTGCCGAGGTGTTTCTTCAATCGTGCTCCACCAAAGAGTCGGCACCGAGAACCACTTGTTCGACTCCACCCAAACGGACTTGTTTCAACGAACGCTCCACGCGCGAGACTTCCGCGGTTTCTTCGCAGAGTAAGAGAATTTTTTTAAGACCAAGGCCTTCGCAGTTGCGTGCAAACTGTTCCCAATCCGTTTCTGCCCCGACGGGCTCCAACGCTACCAACGGCGCACCTAAGCGATCACGCGACGGGAGAAACGTCGTGCGCTCCGGCGCCTTATCCAGGAGAAAACGGGAAAGGCTGCCCTGGAGCTTCCAATCGATCCACTGAAGAACTTCGCTTTTTAGGGGAGATGGGCTTTTCCGCGCGCTGAAACGCACCCAAACGCAATCGTAAGACTCGTCCGTCGCTTTCTCCGGATGCCGTTCAAAGCTGGCTTTGTCGATATGCATTCGGAAGAAGTGTACTGAAAGAAGGGGCAGTGCGCTACTTGGCTTTGCTGGGCCGTTGGAGAGTGCCTTTTACCCGATCCAGCACGCCGTTGACGAAGGCCGGGGTGTTTTCGGAGCCAAAGTGCTTAGCCAGCTCAACCATTTCGTTAATGGAGACCGTGGCGGGGATATCGTCCCGGAAGCAAAGTTCGAATACGCCCAAGCGCAGGATGTTGCGATCCACCGCCGGCATGCGTTCTTTGCGCCAGTTGTCGGCCGCCTGAGCCAACGCGGAATCAATCGCTTCTCGGTTTTCGACAACGCCGACGACCAATTCGCGCGTGAAACCATCCACCGCCCCGCCTTCGGGGTTAAAAAGGTGCTCGAAATGCGCCAAGCCGGTCGTGGGTGAGACGGTCTTGTTCAGGTCCAATTGAAATAGGACCTGCAGGGCGTCTTCCCGGGCTTTGCGTCGGTTACCTTTCATAAAGCAGTGTATTGCGGGTACTTCCGGCAAACTTCCATAACCTCGCCCCGCACGCGGGCGATGTTTGTTTCGCTAGGATCCCGTAGCGTCGAGACGATCGCGCCGGCCAGCCAGCGCATATCGCTCTCTTTAAGACCCCGAGTCGTGATCGTGGGCGTACCAAGGCGGACGCCGCTGGTAACGGTCGCTTTCTCGGTTTCGAAGGGGATAGTGTTCTTGTTCACAGTTAAGCCGACTTTATCTAGCCATTCCTCGGCTTGTTTGCCAGAGACTTTCATCGGCCGCAAGTCAATCAAGAGAAGATGGTTGTCCGTGCCCCCAGAAACAAGGGTCATTCCCTGTTCCAAAAGGCCGTCTGCGAGCGCCTTGCAGTTGGCGACGACCTGCTTTTGGTAGGTCTTAAACTCTGGGGCCTGGGCCTCTTTCAGAGCCACGGCCTTACCCGCAATGACATGCATCAAGGGGCCGCCCTGGATACCCGGGAAAATCTTGCTGTTCACGGCCTTTTGGTAAGGCTCACGGCAAAGAATCAAGCCGCCGCGTGGGCCGCGTAGGGTTTTGTGGGTCGTGCAGGTCACGAAATCGGCGTGGGGGACTGGCGACGGGTGGACACCGGCCGCGACTAGACCCGCGATATGCGCCATATCGACGAAGAGCAAAGCACCGACTTCTTTTGCAATCGAGGCAAAGGCCTCGAAATCGAGGATCCGCGGGTAAGCACTCGCGCCCGCTACAATCATTTTAGGCTTCAGCTGGCGGGCAGTTTCGCGGAGCTGGTCGTAATCAATCCGGTGATCGGACGGGCGCACGCCGTAAAAATGGCTCTTAAAAAGAATGCCGGAAAAGTTAAAGGGCGAACCATGCGTGAGATGCCCTCCGTGCGAGAGATCCATTCCCAAGATGGTGTCCCCGGTCTTGAGACTCGCGAGGTATACCGCCATGTTGGCTTGAGAACCCGAATGCGGTTGCACGTTGGCGTGTTCGGCCTGAAAAAGCTCTTTCGCGCGGGAAATAGCCAGCGCTTCGATATCATCGACAAACTCACAACCGCCGTAGTACCGGCGCCCGGGATAGCCTTCAGCGTATTTGTTTGTGAGCACGCTGCCCTGCGCTTGCATCACCGCAATCGAGGCGACGTTTTCACTCGGAATAAGTTCCAGGCACTCTTCCTGCCGGCGGCGTTCTTTGCCGATAGCAGCGAATACTTGGGGATCGGTCGTGGAGAGAGTTTGGTTCGTCTGGTTAGGCATTTCTAGCTCCTCAGGACTCCATCTTTCGGATCAGCTCCACACGCTCGGCATGGCGGCCTTGCTCAAAAGTAGCAGTCAAAAAAGCGCGCAGGCTGTCCTGGATAACTTCGGGGCCCAATAGCCGCGCGCCGAAGCAGACGATGTTCGCATCGTTGTGCTGTCGGCATAGGCGCGCCGAAGTGGAATTCCAAACCACAGTCGCCCGCACCCCGGGAACTTTATTCGCGGCGATTGCGACGCCAATCCCGGATCCGCAAACCAAAACCCCTAGGCCCCCTGACGCCACGACTTTTTTCGCGACGGCTTCGGCATGCAACGGATAGTGCGTAGAAGCAGAAGAATGCGTTCCACAATCCTCGACCACGTGCGCGGGGAATTCTTTCTTCAAGAATTCGACAATAGATTTCTTCGTTTCAAAGCCGGCGTGATCGCCGCCAATGAAGATAGGCTGTGGCTTGCTCATGACCCTTCCTTAGGACGGGCGTTTGAAAATCAAACTTGCGTTGGTCCCGCCGAAACCAAAAGAATTGGAAAGCGCGGCGTCTACCTTGCGCTTCTGGGGTTCCTTGGGAACATAGTTCAAATCGCAACCAGGGCTTGGATTTTCCAAGTTGATCGTGGGCGGCACTATCTGGTTCACAAGGGCTTGCACGCTGTAGACCGCTTCGACGGCCCCGGCAGCACCCAGCAGATGCCCGGTCATGGATTTCGTGGAACTCACAGCGACTTTTCCCGCGTGGCTACCAAAAACGGACTTCACTGCCTGCGTTTCGAGTTCGTCACCAATCGGAGTCGAGGTGCCGTGCGCGTTTACGTAATCCACTTGATCGGCGTTCAT
>JAIEOG010000193.1 GCA_019750655.1 bacterium | reverse complement strand
CCGCGTTTTGAGCGCGGCCGGGGCCCTTTTTCTCGTCGGTGGATGCTCCTGGTTTTATGGCACTCGCCCTCACGCCCGAGTGGCTCTGAACCAAGAGCCGAAGACTCTGGACGCTGTCGAAGCCTCCGATCCGGCCTCCCAGTGGCTCATCGCCCAGTTACAGCGCGGCCTCACTCAAATGGGTCCGCAAGGCGCCGCCGGCGACTTGAGCGAAGGCTGGTCTCTCGACGTTTCGGGAAAGCGCTATACGTTTGTTCTTGCCCCCACTAAATGGAGCGACGGCGTCCCGCTGCGCGCTGCAGACTTTGTTTTCGCCTGGCGTCGGCATCTTTTGCATTCTGCCTCTCCTGCCGCAAAACCGTTGTTACAAATCGAGGGCGCAGCCATCTTCCAAAAGAGCGCGGGCCAAACGCCCATCGGCCTTCGAGCGACAGCCGAGAATGTTTTCGAAGTTATTCTGGCAAAGCCCAATCCGGCATTTCCCTCCCAAGTGGCGACGGCGCTGCTAGGACCGCAGCGTGAAGAAGTCGTGCAAAAGCACCCTCTCGATCACAGTAGCCCCTTACACTTGCGCGCTATTGGTTCGTACCAACCAACGCGTTGGGATCCCGGTGTGCGGATGGACTTAGCCGTCAATTCCTATGCACCGCAAGCGCCGGCAGTCCCGCTTTTGGAGCTCGTGTTCAATCCGGAAGCCGCAAAAACAGCTTCTATTTGGGTGGACTTTCCAACAGGAGCCTTCCGCTCCGATACCGCCCATGTCGCACTCTTACCCGAAGGCCAGAACGGTCCTCTTCTTAAAGGGCTTTTGTTGAAATGAGATTTTTGGCTCTTCTTTTCATCGCAGGGATGCGTGTTTGTCCTGTTTGGGCGGGCGCGGCGATCACCGTCTCGGAAGGCAATCGCACCTATTCAGCCACCGCTCACCGTGTGCGGGGCTTTGATTACGGGCCGATGGATCGACTCCCCAGCCCTCTGTTGATGGTGGCTCTCCAGACCGTGCGTAGCATGTCCACGGCACTGCAAAACCATACAGGCAAGTACAACGTAGCGATCGAGTACGCTAACCAGCGCATCCAAACGAAGCTCTCGCCGATGGATTGGGATCTGCTCCAAAACCCGCAGATGGGAGAGCATTGGTTGGTACCCGATATCCAACCGCGCCAAGCATCAGCCGCCCACCGGTATTCGGGTCACCTGACGCTCGCCAAACTAAAAGGCGTGCGCTTCTACTGCTCGTACCACGATCGAGACTTAGATCCGGGGCGTGTGGAGATTTTGGTTTCTTTAGAAGATGGCCGTGAGTTTTGGATGGCCGCACGCGAGGCCATCGGCCCCATAGGCCAAGTGTTTGAGCGCATTCACCCCTCTCCATTCCTTTTCGCTCAAGTAGGCGACGATTGGGACGAATCGGAGCCGGTGGAACTCGTCGAGTTGCGTAAAAAGACCGCTGTCGTAGTCCACCGCCGGCAACTCCTCGAAGCAGGGATTAAAGGTGGCCGAGTGGAATTGTTTGAAATGCCGAAAGATCGGCTGCTCACTCTTAAGCCGGGCTTTTGGTGGATGCGCCCATCCCAGAATCTCTCGTGGGATCGCATTGGAACTCAGTATCTCGCCGCGCAAGACGAAGAATCTTTGCTCACCACTTTGCGCAACCAACATCTGGGAGTGCCGATGGTCCCGCCCAACTCTTGTGAGCAAGCGTTGTTGTATGTCCGCAAAACGGCTTTGAATTCTCTAAACAGCGTATTGAACTGGTTGCGGTCTTTATAACGAAGGGCACTCGCCGGCTTGTAGGCGCTCAGGCTTGTGAGCAAGCCCGCGCGCAGGAAAAAGATCGATCCAACGGGGGCATTGAGCCGATTCTGAAAGCATCCCCGTCCACTCCCCTTGTGTCGTAGAAATCTTATAAACCCAGCGATCGGCGTGTTTTTCGCGACGGCCTGTGACCTGCATTTCCCCTTGAGTGGTCACCAATTCACCACGGAAGTCGGAGGGCTCGCCACGCCCACGCGTGAGTTCCGGATCGCGTGGAAAGCGCAGACTCATAAAGTAATTCCCGCTGCCAAAGGCTTCTTCGTAATGTGGGGTCGACTCCAAACCCGGCAATCCAAAGCAGGCCAGAACGAGCAAGGTCGGCAAAAATACAGGCAAAATAAGGTTGCGGTGCTGCATGCGGCGCGCACCTTAGACTAAACGCCACACGCGGATCAAGGCTCAAGGAGGTCTTTCGAGGGGGTGTCTAACTGGGTGCTATGATTGGCATTTTTCTAGCAGACAAAGCCCCTAAACCACGTTATGTATCTAGGCATCCACTTCTGGTGGGCCGTCGACAAGTGGTAAGTCACTGGATTTTGATTCCAGCATTCCCAGGTTCGAATCCTGGCGGCCCAAGTTCCAGCCCTTAAGAACGCCCTAAATAGAATAAAACCGGTGGGTCCTGTCAGCTGCACCTATGGCCGCGCGAACTCGCGCGTCCATAGGTTCCGCTGCCACCCTCCGGCTTTATTCTATTTAGGGCTTTCCTTACCCCTGAGATGTCAGGGCCGCTAGGCCCTCACAACGCACCACTGAATGTTGAGCGGGCCCTTTGGCCCGCTTCTCCTTTGGATCTTTTTTTTCCTTATTCCGTCTTTATGGCGTGGGGCATTTTGATGCGTCTACGCAGGCGGCTTCCATTACTGGGCAGGAGAGATCGTCTCTTAGTTTTGTGAAGCCTGTTGTGATGTAGACCGCTGTGCCTTTGGCGCACATTAGGGGGGCGTTTTGGCGGCATTCGAAAGGTTCTACGCAGGCGGTTTCGTACTGGGGGCAGGCTAGGCCTTTGCCGATCGGTTTGTACTGCGTGACGATCGTGACTGCTTTGCCGTTGGCGCAGAATGGGGCGGCGTATTGGGGGCATTCGAATGTGTTTACGCAGCCGCCGGAGAATTTGGTGCAGGATAGGCCGCCGCCGATGTTGCGGAAGCCGGTGTTGGTTTCGTGGTAGCTCGAATTGGCCGGGCAATGGGGTTGGCCGGCTAGGGCTAAGTTAGAGAGGATGAGCAGACCTAGGAGCGAGAATTTTGTTTTCATTCATTTGAAGTAGAGGGGTAGCTCCGAGAGTTCAATGTTCGGGGGTTTTATTTGGAGACCCTAGTTAACGCGTTTTGGAGCCCCCCCTCCCGACAGTCGCATAAATTTCCTCCTAAAATCTCCGTTTCTGGTATGCGGATGGGATGCGAGCTGTTGTTTTGCTAGTCCTGGTTATCGGATCTGAGGCTTTTGCGGCGGCGCTGCCGCTTTGGCTGCGACACCCTTTCGCGCACCGTAAGATCGCTAAGGAATGCCAGCAATGGGTTGCGGAACAAAGCGTGATGGGCCACGGGGTGACGGGGGTCTTCATTGAAAGCCCCGAGGATCTAGAGCCCTTCGTCGGGCAGTGGGTGCACTTTCGGCAGAATGAAAAGATCCGAAATGGCCTTAAACGGGCTCAACCGCTACTGAGCACTAGCCGCAAAGCGGGGGCCGGGGGCACTCCAATGGTAACGACCCCGCCTAACGTCTCGCCAGGAGAGAGGGTTTTGATGGGGCAGCCCT
>JAIEOG010000197.1 GCA_019750655.1 bacterium | reverse complement strand
CTAGGTGTTTGAGCTCCACGCCATCAGGCAACCAAGCCAAGCTCCCCTCGGCCCCTGGCCGCGCAAGAAAAACCGTACCAACAATGCGCAAGCCCGCGTGTGCCACCCAAGTCGCGCCCTTGGAACGCTTGGCGACGAGGTCACGCAGTTCCGTCTCCCGACGAGCGGTCATTAGCACTTCAGGCATTTTTACAGCGTAAGTATCTACAAAACTGCGCACCAGCAATTCGCCTACTTGGGCATCATCGCTGGGCTGTGCGAGACGAAACTGAAGCGCTTCCGAAGCCATGGCTCCGGAAGCTACCACAGGCGGTGTGGACTTTAAATATTCCGCGGTCTACGGCCCGTGAGGAATGCAATCACAGCCAATACCAGACCGACGATAAACAGGATTTTTGCAAACTCCGTTGCTGTCCCTGCTAAGCCACCAAACCCCAGCACGCCAGCAACCAAACCTACAACCAAGAATGTCAGTGCCCAGTTCAACATAAGTTCTCCTTCTGCAGCGGGAGATTGCAGGCAGTATGCCAAGGTTCAGCAAGCGTGCGCACCGCGCCAAGCGGTTGCAAAGCGCATCACTCACTGTTGCGTCTGTTTTCAGCCGGCCGCAGAACAGCGACGAGACCGTGCATTGAAACCTGGGTTCGTAGTACCATATAAGCTTCGAAAGGATCGTTATGCACCCAAAGTACTGGCTCCTTGGAATGGCTCTTTCTTCCACCTTCGGGTTTGCCGCGCCGGCAAAGAAGGCCGATTTGGCCTGGTCGGCGAAGATGCAGCAGCTCTCAGCGACCCTTTCGAACATCATGCCGGATCTCGTTTCGGGAAAAACCCCAGATGCAAAGGCTCTGGCCCGACTGAAAGAAGGCGCGACCGCTATCAATCGCCTCGCTCACCAGATTGATAAAAACGCCAAGGGCAAATCCATGGCTCCCCCGCCCGATGCGGATCCGAGTCTCGCCATGCTCTCCGGGCTTTTTGAACGCGAAGCTAAAACCGCGTTGCATGCGCTGCAATCGGGAAGCGTGGAATACGGAAAAGCTTCCTTGCGCATGGTCACGAACTACTGCGTCTCGTGCCATACGAGGACGAACCAAGGGCCTCAGTTTGGGGCGGTTTCGGACAAGCAGACCAAAGGGCTAACAAAAATGGAGCGCGCGCAGTTGCATGCAGCCACTCGCCAGTTCGATGCCGCTCTGGAAGAATTTGAAAGCGTCATCTCCGATAACGACATCGCCAAAAAGCGCCAGCTGGAATGGGGCCGCGCTGTCCGACACGCATTCACGATCGCTATTCGTGTGAAGCAAGATCCCGATCGCGCGTTGAAGATTGTCCAAAGAGTCGAAGCTCTGCCGACGACGCCGGGCCTCTTCCGAGATTTCGTCGCTAGCTGGAAACAGTCGGTCGAAGATTGGAAAAAGGAAGGCAAGAAATCGTTCAGCAGTGAAGAAGACATCTACCAAGAGGCCAATCGCCTTGGAAAAGCTGCGGAAGCCATGCAGAAGTTTCCGATGGACCACTCTGCCGATGTGCTCTACCTGCGCCTTTCACTCACGGCGCACGAATTGCTCACGCGTTATCCCGACGGAAAGCATGTGAGCGATACGCTCTACTTGCTCGGCAATGCGTATGATCTGCTCGACGATCACCTCATCTCGCCGCTACCGGAGATGTACTACGAGACATGCATTCGCCGTACGCCGCACAGCCCAGCGTCGCAGAAGTGCTACCAGCGTTACGAATCGAATGTGTACTTTGGTTACACCGGAAGCGCCGGGACTTCGATCCCGGACGATCTCGCAGAACGGTTGAAAGAACTCAAAGAGATCGCCGCCACTAAAAAAGGCTGAGGCTCAGGCTAAGGCGGCGAGATTTTGAAAATCGACCCTTTAACAAATGCGGCGACATACACCTCGCCTTGAGGGTCTTTGGCGAACGCTGAGAACTGTAGCGGCCATTGACCTAAAGCGTAGAACCCTTTTGAGACCAGGTTTTCTTTGCCCTTCTCGGGAAGATCTGCTGCCCAAAGACGGCCCGTTCCGAAGTCTCCGAAGAGGTATTTGCCTTTGAGATCTTGGATTGCCGCTCCGGTGTAAACAGCCCCTCCGGTGATGGAGACGCCGTCTTCTCGGCCATATTCTAGAAAAGGATCTACCAACCCTTTTTCGTTGCACTTAGTCGCAGGTTTAAAACAGTGGGAGGCTTCTTTGATGCGCCAACCATAGTTCTTACCCTTTTCGACGATAGAAACCTCTTCCCATAGGTTCTGGCCCACATCGGCCACCACCAAGCGGCCTTCGGTATCCCAGGTGTAGCGCCAGGGATTGCGCAGGCCCATCGCCCAGATTTCCGGCGCATGCTTGGCCACGCCGACAAACGGGTTGTCCGAGGGGATGCCATACGCCTTCCCGCCCGTGCGCTTATCGACATCGATCCGCAGCATCTTTCCCAATAGAACGCCGGGAGATTGCGCGTTGTTATGGGGATCGCCTGCAAACCCACCATCGCCCAAGCCGATATAAAGCATGCTGTCCCGGCCGAAGAGCAACTGCCCGCCATTGTGATTGGCATAAGGTTGCTCGACTTCTAAGAGCACGCGCTCCTGGCCTGGAACCCCCTCCGGCGAAAGCACCCACTCGGAAATGCGAGTGCGGCGCTTACCGCTCGCTGGGTTGTAATTCAGATAGAATTTCCGGCTCTGTTCGAACTGCGGGTGAAACGCGACACCCAAAAGCCCCAGCTCCGATTGCGTCAGTACAGCAAGATCGAGAAGCTTGGTGCGTTTGTCAGTCGTGGAATTGAAGGAAAAAAGCTTGCCGCCCTTCTCCAAAACCCATGCTGTTGAGGGATCTCCCGGGACAAATTGGAAATCGGTTGGCTCAGCAAAACCCGTTGCCCATTCAAATAACGACACTTTAACCCGTGGGCGTAAAGCATCCTTATCTTTGAAATCGGGATTTTTTAAAGTTACAGCGAAAACAGCTGACGCCTGGATCGCAACCACCACGAGGAACACGCTGCATTTTCTCACAGGGCCGGATTCTCCCTCGGCTCAGCTAGAACGTCAAAGGGGCTTATGTTATGAGGACTGCATGCGTTTATTTAGTTGGAACGTTAACGGCATCCGGTCAGTTCACGGAAAAGGGTTTGAGCGGTGGTTTCAGCGCGAAGAGCCCGACGTTGTCTGCTTGCAAGAAGTCAAAGCCCACCCCGAGCAATTGGAAGAACGCGTGGTGCACCCCGATGGCTACCACAGTTTCTGGCACCCGGCCGAAAAACGTGGGTATAGCGGCGTAACCGTTTTCACCAAGCATGAGCCGGTGAGTGTGGAGAATGGGTTGGGCGATCCCGCTTTTGATAGCGAAGGGCGTGTGCTGTGTGTGGATTATGGGAAGTTCACCCTTATCAATGCGTACTTTCCCAACAGCCAGCGCGATCATGCGCGGTTGGATTATAAGCTGAAGTTTTGCGATACCATGCGCCGCAAACTGGACGATTTACGCGATAGCGGAAAACACGTGATCCTTTGTGGCGACTTCAATATCGCGCACCGGGAAATCGACTTACGCAATCC
>JAIEOG010000306.1 GCA_019750655.1 bacterium | reverse complement strand
ATTCCATCCTCCTGAGTGAAGAACTGCACCAGAAAGACACCTTCACTTCGATTCACATCGAAGAGTTTGAGTGCGTTGCCCGCGATACGAAGCTGGGCAAAGAAGAAGTCACCCGCGACATCCCGAACGTCAGCGAAGAACAGCTCATGAACCTCGATAGCTCGGGGATTGTGCGCATCGGGGCTGAAGTAAAACCAGGCGATATCTTGGTCGGTAAGATCACTCCTAAGGGCGAAACTCAGTTAAGCCCTGAAGAAAAGCTCTTGCGCGCTATCTTCGGCGAAAAAGCCGGCGATGTGAAAGATACTTCGCTCCGCGTTTCTCCGGGGATCATTGGTACGGTCATCGGTGCTCAGGTCTTCTCGCGCGAAGGCGCAGATAAAGACGAGCGCACGGTCCGCATCGTGGAAGAGGAAGAAAACCGCTTCCGCAAGGACGAGCAAACCGAAGTCCGCATTCTGCAAGACGCTGCTAAGAAAAAGCTCGCTGCCAACATCGTCGGCCAATCGACGACGGGTAAGCTGCTGGATCTCAGCGGTGAAAATGAGCTCCTGAAAAAGGGCCAGCAGATCACCGAAGAAGACTTCGCGCTGATTCCTTTTGACCTCATCAAGCACATCCCTCTCCCGACGGACGTTGAAAGCCGCGTGGGACAGACGATTGCGGCAGTCGACGCGAAAGTGGACGCCATCCGCACGTTGTTCGATGAGAAGATCAAAAAGCTTAAAAAAGGCGATGAACTGCCTCCGGGCGTCATCAAGATGGTTAAAGTCTATGTGGCGATTAAACGCCGCATCTCGGTCGGCGATAAAATGGCCGGCCGCCACGGTAACAAGGGCGTGATCTCGCGCATCTTGCCGGTGGAAGACATGCCCTACCAGGAAGACGGCACCCCAGTGCAGGTCGTTCTGAATCCGTTGGGCGTTCCGTCTCGTATGAACGTCGGGCAGATTCTTGAGTCGCACTTGGGCCGCGCCGGCCAGATGTTCGGCGTGCGTGTTCAAGAAGCTCTGGAACGCTGGAACGAAACCGGGTTGCGTCAGCTGCTCAAGGGTGCGTTCCCGTCCCCTGCTCTTCAAAAAGAAGTCGACCAGATGGATGTCGATTCTCTCAAAGTCGTCGCGCGCCGCTTGCGGAATGGCTTGCACATGGCAAGCCCCGTATTCGATAGCGCCACGGAAAAAGAGATCGGCGATGCCTTGGAACTCGTGGGCTTGGCCAATAATGGCCAGCAAGTTCTCTTCGACGGCCGCACGGGCGAGCCTTTCAAACACGATGTCACCGTTGGTGTGATGTACGTCTTGAAGCTCCACCACTTGGTCGATGAAAAGATCCACGCACGGAGTATCGGGCCATACAGCTTGGTCACGCAGCAACCGTTGGGCGGTAAAGCCCAGTTCGGGGGCCAGCGTCTAGGGGAGATGGAAGTTTGGGCGCTTGAAGCGTACGGCGCTGCTTACTGTCTCCAAGAGTTGCTGACCGTGAAGTCAGATGATGTCGCCGGCCGCACCAGAATGTTCGAGACCATCGTCAAGGGCGAGAACGTACTGGAGCCAGGGCTACCGGAATCCTTTAACGTCTTAGTGAAAGAACTTCAGAGCTTGGCCTTGGATGTTGAGCTCATGGAAGATGGAGCCGTATGAAAGACCTCTTAAACTTCTTCGATAAGCCGAAGGATCCTCTTTCGTTTAGCGCGGTGAAAATCAGCCTCGCTAGCCCGGAAAAGATCCGTTCTTGGTCTTATGGAGAAGTAAAGAAGCCAGAAACGATCAACTACCGCACCTTTAAGCCGGAGCGGGATGGGTTGTTCTGCGCGAAGATCTTCGGCCCTGTTAAAGACTACGAGTGCAACTGCGGTAAGTACAAACGCATGAAGCACCGTGGCGTCGTTTGCGAAAAATGCGGCGTCGAAGTGATCCAATCCAAAGTGCGCCGCGAACGCTTGGGCCATATCGAATTGGCTACGCCGGTGGCGCACATCTGGTTCCTCCGCAGCTTGCCGAGCCGTATTGGCGCGGTGCTGGACATCAGCCTTAAAAATCTCGAGCGCGTTCTTTATTGCGAAGCCTATGTAGTGATCGATCCGGGTAAGGCCGAAGATCTCCGCAAAGGCCAAGTGCTGTCGGAAGACGAGTACACTCTCGCCCGTAAGAACCACAAAAACGATTTCAAAGCCGCAATGGGCGCCGAAGCCGTCCGCGAAATGCTCAAGGAAGTCGACCCCGACGCCTTGGCCCGTGACCTTCGCTTGGCCCTTGCTCGCACGAGCAGCGAAACCGTTCAAAAGAACCTCTCTAAGCGCCTGAAAGTCGTCGAAGCTTTCAAATCGTCGACGAACCGCCCTGAGTGGATGATGCTGGAAGTAATTCCAGTTATCCCGCCAGACCTTCGCCCATTGGTTCCGCTAGATGGCGGCCGCTTCGCGACCTCCGACTTGAACGATCTTTACCGCCGCGTCATCAACCGCAACAACCGGTTGAAGCGCCTGCAAGAGCTCAACGCTCCGGAAATCATCATCCGTAACGAAAAGCGCATGCTGCAAGAAGCGGTCGATGCCTTGTTCGATAACGGCCGCCGTGGCCGTACGTTCACGGGCCCGAACAAACGCCCTCTGCGCTCCTTGAGCGATATGCTCAAAGGGAAACAAGGCCGTTTCCGCCAAAACTTGTTGGGTAAACGCGTCGACTACTCTGGCCGTTCGGTCATCGTGGTCGGTCCGGAGTTGAAGCTGCACCAGTGCGGCTTGCCCAAAAAGATGGCTTTGGAACTTTTCAAGCCGTTCATTTTCAACAAGCTCGAAGAGCGTGGTTTCGTTACCACGATCAAGAGCGCGAAGAAGATGGTCGAGCGCGAAATGGATGAAGTCTGGGATATCCTAGACGAAGTGGTGAAAGAACACCCCATCCTCTTGAACCGCGCCCCGACGCTTCACCGCTTGGGTATCCAAGCGTTCGAGCCTGTCTTGATCGAAGGCAAAGCTATCCAGCTTCACCCGCTGGTTTGCCAAACCTTCAACGCCGACTTTGACGGTGACCAGATGGCCGTCCACGTACCGTTGTCCGTGGAAGCCCAATTGGAAGCGCGCGTCTTGATGATGTCTACGAACAACATCTTGTCGCCTGCTTACGGGAAACCGATCATCGATCCTACGCAGGACATCGTTCTGGGCATTTACTACATGACCCAGCAGCGCTTGGCCGGCCGTGGCGAAGGCAAAGTTTTCTCTGCCCCGACGGAAGCGATTTTCGCGTACAGCGTCGAACAAGTCGACCTACACGCTAAAATCATCTGCCGTATCGACGGTAAAAAGTACGAAACCTCCGTAGGCCGCTTGGTTCTGCGCGAGATCGTGCCGCCAGAGATTCCGTTTGAAGACTACAACCGCGTCATGGACAAAAAGGCCCTGGCCGAGTTGATGGACCAGTGCTACCGCATGGCCGGTAACAAGCGCACGGTAATGCTGGCGGATCGCCTGCGTACCTTGGGCTTCGAATACGCGACCAAAGCCGGTATCAGCATCTGCATGCAAGACATGCGGATTCCGCGCAAAAAGGCGGACTTGCTGGGCG
>JAIEOG010000309.1 GCA_019750655.1 bacterium | reverse complement strand
CACCGTTTTGCTCGCGAACTGAGAGCCGCTCGTTGCGGTCACTAAAACATCAAACTGCGCGATAACCGTCGAAGAAGTGATAACCGCCGAAGCGCCGTTCGGAGTAATCGTCACGGCAGCGGACGTCGTGTACGTGTACGTCGGTGTACCCGTGAAGCCCGTCGGGGTGACATTCAAAGTGATTTGGCTGCCCACCGCCACTGCTGCAGCAGGGGAGGGGAGAACGCTGATGGAAGGGCCTGCGACGACGTCCACAGAGCGTTGGCAAACCACCGCGGTGTTCGTCGAGTCAGTGACCTTCACAGAAGCCGTGCGCAGACCAACCGAGTTATATTTACCCGTCGCCGTAGCCGAGGTGCTGCTAGCCGGAGCGAGCGGCGAAACCACCGTGCTGTCCGTGCCGAGAACCAAGTCAGAGAAAGTATAAGGAGCCGTACCGCCCGTCGCCGCACCCGTGAAGAGGATGTTGCTGCTAACTTGCGGAGAAGCCGGAGCTGCCGTCAGCGTACAAGCCAGGGTGGAAGGCGTGGAGCTCGAAGGCGTCACGGTCACCAAGAAGTTGCACTGAGAAACGAAACCAACAGAGTCTTTAATGACGACCGTATCGACTTCCGTCACGTTCGCCGTCGTATCGTTCGTATAGGTGCGAGAAATCACCGTTTCGGTGTTGAAGGCCACTGCTGTATCGAGAAGCTGGTAAGGAGCCGTGCCGCCTTTAGCGGTGACTTTAATTGGAGTCGCTTGGCCCGAAGCCGCCGTCGTTCCCGACACCAGCGTTGCGGAGCAAGTGACGACTTTGTCGCCGAGGTCCGTGTTGACGGTCAGGTTGCCGCCTTGAATGTTCGGATCATCGACCGTGATTTTACAAGCCGACAACGCCACCAGAGCGACTGCGAAAATTCCAAAACGCTTCATCGTGAACACTCCTCAAAGATCGCAACAACACGCCACGCCACACGCGGCATTTTGCACGTAACTCTGCAAGCGCCTTGCCGCGGATCTGTGAACTAGTGGAATGCACAAAACTTTCCGCCGCGCGCGCATGGTCTAAAAGAATACGAACGACGAGAAGTCCGGAAAACGGGGACCGCGGAGTGGCCGGAGGTGGCCAAGCCCTAGTCACCTGCCTTGCGATTTTGGGAAATAAGGGGGCTAGAATCGGCCCGCGCCACCCTACCCAGACAAGGGCAAAACCCGGCGAAGCTGTATACAGCAGGCGGGAACGGCTGGGTAAAGTTTGGGCGGGGTTTTGGTTGGAGAATCGAGGGGTTAGGCCTGGTGGGCCTGGTGGGTGCCTGGAGCGTCTGCAGTGCCTAGAATACACCCCAAATGTGAAGAGGATTGATCAATAAATTCAAATAGATAAATACCGACTTTGGCCCGGTTGCTGCAATTGATCCAGATATGAAGTGCAGGGTCTTCACAATCCTTTTCTTGCTGCTTGTGGCTCCCACATTGGAAGCTGCGAATGGCGTGTGCCTGAGCTGCACCGGCTACAACAAGGATGGAATTTCTTGGGATCAAGTTGCGAAAGCTAATGCGGCTAAGCAGCAAGCTTTGACCGGAATGGCGGATGCCAGCAACAAAGAAAAAGCGTTCAAGTCTGCCGCGGACGAAATGCAAAGAAAGCTTGAAGAACGGGAAAAGGACAAAGACCCCAAAAATGATCCTACTCAGGAAGAGGCCGACCAGCTTGCCTTTTTGAGACAAAAACAAGCGGAATCCAAGCTATCGAAAGAAACTTTTGCGCAAAACGCCGGAGTAAATGCCGATGCTGCCGATGGTTTAAGTGACAGCGGCAGCTGTCCCACCTGCGGTAAAGGCGGCGGTGGCGGCGGCTCTGGTGGTTCCGGCGGCGGCTCCGACGATGCCATGTCCAAAATGATGATGGCCCAGGCACTCAGCAAAGCCGGCCAATCCGCGAGCGATTCGAGCAAAGACAAAGACAAAAATAGCGGTGGCAGCAGCAGCCAAAGTACTCAAACAGCTTCGAATTCCTCGAACAATAATTCGAGCGCGAGCCAAGGTGCTAGCAACTCGGCCATCGCAAGCGCGCCTTCTGACGCGAATACCGGCATCAGCCCCGATATTCTCGCAAAGCTTTCGCCTCCTACGGGGGATGGTTCGACATCGCCAACGGGTACCGGCAGCACGGGCTCGACCGCTCAAACGGATTACGCCGAGAACGCGGCCGCTCTGACAGCGCAACTGAATGGCGCCTCGCAAGCCCAAGCCGCAGAACTAGCGAATCTGAGTGATGCGCTGAACGGTAAAACGACTTTGAATCCCATTAACTCGACGGCGCAAACGCAAAGCACCGCGAACACCTCCACAGCCGGCACGGGTACTCCCGCGATGGGCTTAGGCGGTGCAATGAACGCCATTCCAACGCCTAACAGCGGCATGCAGGTCGCTGCGAACCAAGCGGGTGTAAGCCGCGTGGACGCCATCGGAACTCCCGGTGGAACGACTACGGTACGAGGCATGACTTCCGCAACAGCAGCTGGTTCTTCTTCAGGTGGCGAAGAATCTACTGCAAAATCCGGCTTTGAATTACCTTCTTTTGGCGCCCCCGCTCAAGACTCCGCCGGTGGCGACTTCGGATCCATCGTTCACGCAAGCGTGGGCGGCACGGGCCTCGGTATCAGCCGCGGAATCTCTAGCACCCGCCAATTAGGCAAAGTCTCCGATCCCGATGCCCCGGCAATTCCTAGCTCGCTTGCGACGGTAATGCAGGGCCAGCGCTTAGTACAAGGTTCGCACCGGCCCCTCTAAGCGTTACTGGCAGGTCTTGTTAATCCCGCAGATATCGACTTTCAGCTTCTTCACCACAGCCGCAAAGAACTTCTGGCTTACTTCGCTATCCAGCCGAGTGTTGTAATTGGTGTCTTCGATATTGCCTGCGGAATTCACTCCCACGAGCGTGAGCTTGTCCCCGGCCTTCACGAAAGCTGGGCCACCGGAATCCCCAAAGCACAATGCCGCTTCACCTTCTCCAGAGTAAGAAAGAATCTGGATCGCGTCGAAGTCCGCTACCGTCGTGGTTCCCGTGCGTAGGATGCCATCATTGCCACCCTCGCCATTGGTCTTGGTGCACCCATAGCCCATCAGCACCATCTTATCGCCTTCCTTCACCGAGCCCGCGATAGTCATCGGCTTGGCGTCGGCTACGGCTTTGTCGACGAGGCCTACAGCCAAATCGTGGCCATAGTCTTCATACAGAGCGCTCCGCCCGATGGTTGCTGTGTAGGATTTGCCTTTGAAGGTGAACGTCACCTTCTCGCCGACTTCACCGCAATGTGCGGCCGTCACGAGCAACCGAGGCCCGACGAGTGTGGCCGTGCAGCTGCCATCTTCACTGTGGATGCGGATCACTTCTTGGTACTGGTTTGCGGGAGCAGCTACGCCCCCAATTAGCTGGATGCCGAATCCGGATCCGGCGTGAGCGAAACTACTGGTTAGAGTAACGAAAAACACTAAGCGTAAAGCCATTGCTTCTCCTTCTCCCCAATGG
>JAIEOG010000437.1 GCA_019750655.1 bacterium | reverse complement strand
ACTTCCGGAAAAACAAACCTCTGCCAAGCCATTCGGGCAACGCAAGGCAAAGGCTTAATGCCCGACGGCTCGAGCCGCTTTTCCAAAAATGGCAAGGCGATTTTCCACTACATGGGCACCTCGACTTTCTCGGAGTACACCGTGCTGCCCGAAATCGCTTTAGCGAAAATCTCGTCCAAAGCGCCTTTGGATAAAGTCTGTTTGCTGGGTTGCGGGATTACGACGGGAGTCGGAGCGGTTCTGAACACCGCGAAAGTGCAGCCGGGCAATACCGTTGCCGTGTTTGGTTTAGGCGGTATTGGTTTGAGTGTCATCCAAGGTGCGGTGATGGCTAAAGCTTCCCGCATCATTGCGGTTGATATCAACCCGGAGAAATTCGATTTTGCGAAGCAACTCGGTGCTACCGATTGCGTGAATCCGAAAGACCACACGGCTTCGATCCAGGAAGTCATCGTCGAAATGACCGGTGGCGGTGTGGACTATTCGTTCGAATGTGTCGGCCATGTAGGCCTCATGCGCTCTGCTTTGGAGTGCTGCCACAAGGGTTGGGGCGAATCGATCATCATTGGCGTTGCTGGTGCAGGCCAGGAAATTTCCACGCGCCCTTTCCAGTTGGTCACGGGCCGTGTTTGGCGTGGGACGGCGTTTGGTGGCGTTAAGGGCCGTACGGAACTCCCGGGCTATGTGGATCGTTATCTCGCAGGTGAATTGAAAGTCGACGAGATGGTGACGCACACGATGCCCATCTCTCAAATCAACCACGCTTTCGAATTGATGAAACAAGGCAAGAGCATTCGCTCTGTGGTGACGTTCGGGTGAGCCGCACTATCGTAAAAGGCAGCGAGAGCAAGTCCTTCGGCGGTTGGACGCGGTATTTCTCCCACGAGTCGGAAATCTGCAATGCGCCGATGCGTTTCTCCGTTTATCTGCCGCCTCAAGCCGAAAAGCAGAGTCTTCCCGTCGTCTATTGGCTCTCGGGGCTAAGCTGTTCGGAAGATAACTTCATGGCAAAAGCCGGTGCGCAGCGTGTAGCTGCGGAGCTTGGGCTAATCCTTATCGCACCCGATACGAGCCCGCGTGGGTTGAATCTGCCGGGAGATTCCGATCACTGGGACTTTGGAGTTGCGGCAGGTTTCTACGTCAATGCTTTGCAAGCGCCGTGGAGTAAGAACTACCGCATGTACGATTACGTCACGCGCGAGCTTCCCGAGGTCGTGGCGGCTAATTTCCCGGTGCTTCCACGCAAAGAGAGTATTTTCGGTCACTCCATGGGCGGCCACGGAGCTTTAATCGCAGCTTTGCGCCAACCCGGCCGCTACGCGAGCGTTTCTGCGTTTGCGCCCATTTGCGCGCCGATCCAGTGCCCCTGGGGGCAGAAGGCTTTCAAAGGGTATCTCGGGGCCGGCACCGAGCTTTGGAAAGCCTATGACACGACTCTGCTCGTCGAGTCGGGAGTCTCCAAGCAGGAGCTATTTGTCGATCAGGGCATGGACGATAAGTTCTTAGTGGAGCAGCTGAAACCCGAGCTGTTGGAAGCGGCCTGCCGCAAAATGGATCACCCGCTGCGCTTGCGGCGCCATGCGGGCTACGATCATAGCTACTTCTTCATTGCGAGTTTTGTTGAGGAGCATCTCCGCTACCACGCGTCCCGGCTCCAGGCGTAGGTTCCCAATCGCGACCGTATACAAAAACCTGGTGTAAGGGTTTGCCTTCCGCAAGCGTTAGCGGCAATTGAGCTTTCAGTCTCAAACCCGCTTCGTCCGCTATTCCATTAATATGGTTGGCGTCTAGCGGGTGATTTTCATTTGCGGGTTTGGACTCGACCCCAATGACCAATCGGCCACCCGGCTTGAGCTGGCTGCGCAGACGCAGGAAAGTCTCTTCACGCTGCTCCTCGGAGACATTCGCAATCCCGTTTTCCATCCAGAGAATCACGTCGTATTGGGCTGGGCCTTTCGGTAGGTCCGAAAGATTGGACGCAATAGGCTTTACATCCATCGAGCTCTTTCCAAAAATCGTCTGAACTTTCTGCATAGGGTAGCCGACGTTATCGCCGACCACGGCCACTTTGGATCCCGACATGCTCAGTGTGTGGCGCAGATAAGGCGCGGCGGCTTCGAGGTCGACACCAGCGCCGAGACCGAGTTTGGCTCGGGTGGCGGAGGACGCAATTCGATCGGTCGCGCGGCGAAACTGCATCGACGGAAAAACGTCGCTACCGCAATCGACTCTCTCAACGGGTTCACGAACGGGGTCGTGCGCGAATATTCCATGCGAAAACAGGGATAGAACGCAAAGTGCGAAGCGAGCTTTCATCGGAGTCTTATCTTACCTCGCTATGATCGCGGTGGTAAGCTCCCGCCGGGGGTAAATGATGGCAGACTTTCGGGTTCTGATCTTGGGGGGCGGTGCGGGCGGCATTTCTCTGGCAGCGCGATTGCGCCGCAGACTCGGTGCGGGTGCGGTGGGAATCGTCGAACCGAGCACGCACCACTACTACCAACCGCTTTGGACTCTGGTCGGCGCGGGCGTTGTTAGTAAAGAGGTGACGCGGCGCACGCAAGCCTCGGTTACTCCCGCTGGCGTTGAGTGGATCTCAGAACGCGCTATTAAAGTAGATCCGGTCGGCAAGAGCGTAATGACCGCCTCTGGAAAAGCCGTTACTTATGAATCTTTGGTGGTGGCGACGGGGCTTCGGCTCGATTTCGAAAAAATCTCCGGCCTAGCCGGAAACCTCGGGCGCAACGGCATCAGTAGTATTTACGAATACGAAGGAGCGGAGAAAACCGCCCAGATGTTGGAGGGCTTTCGAGGAGGGCGCGCGATCTTCACCATGCCGCCCGTGCCCATTAAGTGCGCAGGAGCGCCTCAAAAGATCTTGTACCTCGCCGAAGAGATTTTCCGGCGCAATGGCGTCCGTGAGAAAACGCAAATCGCATTCCACACGGCAGGCAAGGTGATCTTTGGTGTCCCTGAGTTTGCGCGTGCCTTAACGAAAGTGGCGGAGCGCAAAAACATCCAAGTGCATTACGGCCACCGGCTCGTCTCTGTCGATTCGGCTTCGCGTAAAGCCGTCTTTGCTACGGAATCCGGAGAGCAGACGGTCGACTACGACTACTTGCATGTTGTCCCGCCGATGAGTGCAACGCCCTTGATTCAAGATTCCGGCCTAGCATGGACGGAAGGGCCGCACGCGGGTTGGCTGGAAGTCGATCCGCACACGCTGCAACACCGCCGCTACCCCAGTGTGTTCGGGATTGGCGATGTCACCGGAATTCCCAACTCCAAGACTGCCGCTGCCATTCGCAAGCAGGCGCCCATCGTGGCGCAGAATCTGCTCACTTGGTTGAATGGGCAGGGTGCCTCGGTTCAGTACGATGGGTACTCTTCGTGCCCCTTGATCACTCAGCGAGGCAAAGTGATCCTCGCGGAGTTTGGCTATGACGGAAAACTTCTACCGACTTTTCCCGGAGATGCGACGCGCGAGCGGCGGACGATGTGGTGGCTCAAG
>JAIEOG010000412.1 GCA_019750655.1 bacterium | reverse complement strand
CCCTTACGGAGTTTGCGCGAGAGCGGCTGCTCGATTTTGTACAAGATCCGGAAAAAGGCCTAGGAAAAGAACGTGATCTTTTTCGCGCGTCAGGCCAGGATCTCTCGGGCCACCGAGTCTATGCCTTGATGAAGCTTGCAGAGTACCCTGAAATGCACGCGCGCATCCGGCCGTATTTTCAAGAACAGCGAATTATCAATGAGCTTCTAGAAAACCTGCATTACTCCCAACGACCCGAAAAACAGGCGCGGCTACTGCTCACACTCGTAGATCCTCCAAACAAGACCGTAGCAAACCACGTCCTCGGCCAGATCTTGGCTTACATTCGAGATGTACAGGATGAAGGACGGCGGCGAGACCATGCCCTCGATGTGACACATTACACCTCACTGCTCTCGCGCCATCTCGTTGCCGACACCGCAACGGAAGGCCGCTTGTTGCACATCATCCTGGCGCTAAACGATCCCCGTGTCTCAAGCCGAGTGGACTGGGCGCGCCTCAATCCCGAAGCGCGCATCTACCGAGGAAGAAACCGCGTTTCAGACACCCGAGAAATGTTTATACAAAAAAAGCGCACCCCCGCGATGCATTTCCAGATTTATCTCATCAAGCTTTTGGGCCGCTTCCCTGCTCTGTCTCAGCACACGATGCGGGTCTTAGCAAAGCAGCTAAAACCTCGTATCTTGGTAACACAGCGCACGAATGCCCTCGGAACGGTTTGGAGCGATCCCGCAAAAGAAGCGACGATCTTGCGCGTGCTGCAATCCCACGGTGCCACGACCGATCCGATTGTGCGTAAACTGATTGCAGAAGCAGGCGACGATCCGGATTCGCATGTCCGCGCGCTTGCCGAGCGCTTGCACCTAGAAATTCCCACTAGCTGCCCAGCTGCCGTAGCGGACTTAGCCAGGGAGCGGCCTTCAGAGGATCCCGAGGCCCGCGAATGAACGGGATTACTTCTAGGGACTGGCGCACCCAGAGGGTATATTCGCCCGTTTTCGGAGGCCATTGTTTGTCTGTTTGGGCACTTTTCATCGCGCTTGTTTCGAGCAGCGCTTTAGCGGACGCGGCTTTGCCGAAGGCCGAATGTCCCCTTCATATAGTGGTGGCAGCCGCGAAGGACGTCGAAGCCCAGTTTCGCGATGGCGCGCAGATTATCCCCTACACAGTCATCCCCGTAACTCCAGCTTCTTTACTGGCGGCGCACTGGACGGGTTACCTTCCTGACCGCGGGGGAATTTGGTTTCTGCCGATGGAGCGCGGGATTGTGCCTCTCAAGGGCCAGAAGCTCTCTGCGAACCTTCGCGCTAATTTGCGAGATCTTTTTATTAAGCACCCGAATATGCGGGTCACGTTTAATCACAGCCCGAGCCGCGTGTTAGACGAATGCGCGAGTATGATACGCGAAAGCGATGTTTGGCTAGTGCCAGAAGTTGTTCATGGCTATGAGCAGCTGGCGCGTTTGGGAATCGTTTTTTCCGCCGAACTTTGGGATGGCGATCACCTCGTCGCGGGAAACATCGGTCTAGTTTCCGGAGCGCATGTGCAGGGAGCCACAAAGTTTCGAGACATGAAACACCCGCTCTCCGATGGCGGCGGGCGCTTACTCGACGAAGCCGAGCGCGTTTATCTCGCAGGACGGGGAATTGAAACTCTGGATGTGGAAGTACCGAATGTCGTCGGCAAGCCGATGAAACCAGGCGTGCAAAGCCAACCCATTATCTATTTCCTACAATGGCGCGACACCCAAACGACTCCCCTCCTGCCGGTCTTCGAAGGATCCAAACCCGGAGAGGCTCTACCAGCAGTGGATTATGATTTCCGCGCTATCTTCCACCAGATGCGCAAAACGCAGAACTACGATTACCCCTGGCCCAAATAAAAAGCCGGGGATGTTTCCACCCCCGGCCTCTAGCACTTGCGTTTAGGGAAGAAGAAAACCTTTTCCCATAGAGAACAATGGGAGAACACCTTCGGGAGCTTCATAAACGATGCTGACAGGGGTGGCGTTTAAAGCATTCAGCGCAAAACTGATTTTCGCCTTTGTTCCATCAACCATGTCTGCAGTACCTGTAGCGACCAACCCGTACATCATTTTCCCTGAGTCATGCGACGTGATCACAGTCCGCTGAGTCACCTGGATCGTCCCATCTGGTAGCACATCGTTGATGTCCACAGTGTCCTCCGATTGCCAAACCCGCTTGAAGTGTCTTCCAAGCTGGAAAGCAAAGGGCTGCTCATGCACGCTCAATGGCACAGTCGTCGTTCCGAGATCGTCTGCCAAGGTTAACGTATACGCATTCGCCCGTCCGGAGAAACGCTCCAGCTCTAAAGTCGCGCGCAGAGTACCTTGAGGAGTCCGGCCCACAAACCGCTTGAACGTTGCCGGCGTAAACTGCGACTGAAAAGAGATCTGAGGCGCTACCGTGCCTTTGTAAACCGTCTTTCCAAAGTCTTTAGCGGCCAGCTCATGATCGTAGTCAACCTCCAGCATCCCCACGGGAATCCGGTTGTAATCTGCGATCGCAAGCGGCTGAGTGGAAGCCATGACAGTTCCGTCTTGGTGCCCACAACCTAAGATATGCCCTAGCTCGTGGGTGAGCAGCGCTTGTAGTTTATGTGCGTCTTTCCAATTCGGAGCCGCTAGCGGGCGGCTGGGAAGGCCAAGCTTTGTTCCAGGTGCGGCCACCCATAAAAATCCCCGGCCCCAGCCCTTCATATAGTCGTATTGAACCCTTTTCACAAAAGCGATGGGCGCTTGGTAAGCGAGTCTTGCTTCTGCCACAGCGGGGTTCTCTTCGCCCATGTAAAGAGTGAGATCTTCAGTGCCATCGCAAGTGAGGTTGCGGCTAAAACGCATCTGGCCCAAAGTAATCTGGCGGTCCGCTGCATACTTCACCCAAGTATTCACACTCGCCTTGAAGTCAGCGTCGATTTCAGAATCTGTGAGACCAAAAGCACCGTCTGCCGAAATACAATAACGCACAGGAGCGTGTGCTGCGTCCGCAAACCATGCGGCATCGGCATCGGGCGCGGTGTCACCCCCCGCTCCATCTGCCCCTCCCGCGAACAACGGTTGCGTAAGCAAAACCCCCAGAGCTAAAGCTAACCCACGTTTCATTGGTGTCCCCTTGTTTTTGTTGACCACAGCTTAAAGTTACGGGGCTGAGATCTGAAAAAACACGACATTCTATTGCAAAAAGGGTACGGAAATTTACCTGTGAGTAAAGAAAAAGAACTCCGCATCTTTGATTTTGGTTCTTACCGAGAGTTTTTGCGCGCAGCGTCCGAGCTAGGTGGACGTGGTTTTTTTCAGGAAATGGCAAAGGAGCTTAACGTGCATAGCTCTCTCGTGAGCCAGATTGTGCGCGGGAGCAAAGACCCTACGCCCGAACAGACTTGTTCTATTGCCGAGTGGTTGAAGCTGACCAGCGACGAAACGGAATACCTGCTCATGCTCGTCATGCGCGAGCGTGCCGGCAATCCCGCTCTGCGGAAATTTGCAGA
>JAIEOG010000168.1 GCA_019750655.1 bacterium | reverse complement strand
CGGTAAAAGTTTTGTTTTTCGCTTTTATGCCAACGGCCGTACCCTTCGGCGATGTTGTTACAAATGGATAGGCTCGATCGTCGAAGTTGATCCAGAAACGCCGGCCCGGCTTTCACTTTGATGTCGGCGGTTAATTCTTCCAACTGCACGTTTAAGTGGAGGGCACGTTGATATACGGGTGCGTCTTCGAAGGCGAATTTCATTGGGTTTGGTTAAGGTGCGATTCGGTAGAAGGCAATAACGCGTGGGGAGCGGATTTTTGGAACAAAAATCCCATAAGCCTTCGCCTTATTTTGCAGGGTCGATCTTTAGCCTTAGCCTTCGCCTTATTTTTGCGACGTTGTTATGGCTTAGAACTTACGGTCTGGAATGGAGAAGGCTAAGGCGAAGGCTAAGGAAATTTTTGTTAGCAAAAATTTGGCGTCCCCAACGAGATTCGAACTCGTGTCTACTCCGTGAAAGGGAGTTGTCCTAGGCCTCTAGACGATGGGGACCTTGAAACAGAGCCGCAATATTGCTGACCAATCCGTTGTCTGGCAAGAGGCAAAATGGGTTTTTAGAGGCGGGGAGTGACCTTCACGCGGGCCTCGGCCCAGATCTTCGACTGCTGCTGGTAGCGCTCTAACATGTGCTGTGCAAAAGCGCGTGGTTCGATGCCGACTTCTTTAAGTCCGGCCGTAGGAATCGGCGTGCCTTCTGTTTCAATATTAATTCCCGAATGCATCAGCACGCTCACACCAGAGCGAGTGGCGATGGAAACGGACATCTTTCGGCCGTCGTAATAAATATCGTTGCCGCGTTTGTGCAGTTTGCGCACGCCTTGTTCCCAAAGCGCTTCATAGAGCTCGCAGGTGAAAAGGTGCTGCAGCAGAATGCCTTCGTTGAGCGAATCGATAAACCACTCGCCGAGGAAGTGCAGCATCTTGGGACTGTAAATGGGTGCGTTTTTTAGGACGTCTTCTTGGTCGACCATATGGTCGATAGAAACGTCTGCCTCACCGGTAAACGCGACGAGTGCATTCCCGCGCACGCCCGTGTTTTTCAGGATCCAAAAGGGTTGAAGCGGAGTGCCGTCGTAACGGACTTCTTTTTCAAGTAAGCAGATTTGCAAAACGCACCTTTTCGGTGGCACCGTTCTGCATCAGCGCCCGACGTAAGCGCATGCATGATTCGCATTCGCCGCACATCGATTCAAAACCTTCGTAGCAACTCCAAACTAGAGAGAGGGGGAAACCCGTATCCAAGGCCGCGCGTACGATTTCGTTTTTATCCATCAGCGCTGTAGGCGAAAGAAGGGTGACGCCATTCGCGGTCGAATAACTCAAAGCCCGGGTCAACGCCTGGAGGTATTCCACGGAATTATCCGGGAACGTCTCGGCCTCTTCACGGTTGAAACCCACCACCACGGAATCGGCGCCGCGGGATTCGGCCATACCGGCCGCGATTTCTAAAAACACGCCATTGCGGTTAGGTACCCAGACCTTCCGAGCGGATTCTAGGCTTTGCGCTTTGTCCGTAAGGTCGGAAAAGCTTGGGTGCGGGATAGCCGCAGACTCGGTCAACAGCGCGCCACCGGACCAAAGCTCGCGGAACCAGGGCAACGGCACGACCGAGTGCAAAACCTTGTAGTGGTAGCAGATACGTTCGGCGGTTTGGATTTCCCGGGTGGCTGCGCGCTGCCCGTAGTCATAGGTGATGGCGCGGCAGATCTTCACGCCGTCGCGCAGCGCGAGTGCCATCGCGACCGAGCTATCTAGCCCGCCGGAAAGCAACACTACTGCTCTTTTTGATGCTTGAGCCATGGGGTATCGGATACACGGAATAGCTCGAAAAGACCACCTCAATGCGGGGCGTTGTTAACGCTAGGCGGGGCGCGGGTCTTACTTGGGGGCGGAGGTTAGGCGTGCAATGCGCTGATTGATTTCTTCAATCTTTTCTTTCACTTTTCGGATGCGCTCGGTGATGTCGGCCGAGGGGGCGGGAGCCCCATCTGGACCAAAATCCAAGATCTCTGTCAGCAAATCCCTGTTGGGCTGTTTGTTAAGGCGACGGTGCGCGGCCAAGGCATCCTCCGGTAGTCCTTTCAACTAACGGTATATAGCCGGAATTCTTTAATGAATAGCCACACAGTGCGTTGGACGCCGGGCAGTGGAGAAGTGTCACTCTCCCAAGCCTCGGGGGGCAAGGCTGCAAGAGCGAGTCGGATATCGGTAGACGCATACTCCAAAAGATCGAGGACCGTATCGCGGATGTAGTGGCCCCCGGAAATCTGCCAAACCCCCGGAGCCGTCGCCTGGAAATCGACGCCAGAGTGGCCCAAGACCGTTTCGACATCCGCAAGGCCCGCCCCGGGCCGTCGGATAAGGGCGAGGTCCGCGAGCGCTAAGATCGCCCCGGGCTCTTTCCAGCGGGGGAAGTCGCGGAAGACTTCGTGGCCGAGGATAAATGTGTAATTTCCCGGGTGCCGCTTTTGAAGTTCCCGCAAAGTATCGACGGTAAAACTCGGGCCAGGGCGGTGGACTTCGAGTTCGCAGATTTCAAACTTTCGCTTCTCACCTGCAATCGCACGGCGGAGCATTTCCACGCGCTGATCGGAAGTCGCACGCGAACTTGTCTTCAAAGGGTTGCGGTATGCGGGGACAAAAAGCAGCTTGTCGAGTTTCAGAGCATCGTAGGCGGCTTGGGCTAGGCGGATATGCCCTTCGTGCACGGGATCAAACGTGCCACCCAGGACGCCTGTCACACGTGGCTCTCGGATAAGGGAACTGTGGAAGGAACGCGGTAGACACCATCGCTCCCCACTTCGCTCTCGGCTTGGGTCTGGATGGCTTCTTGGCGCCATTGAGGGGCTAGGGCCGACAAGTGATCGAGCAGCGGCTCGACACTTTCTTGGGTCGCAGCGCTGAGGAAAAAGCCGCTTAATCCGCGTTCGGCGAGTTCCGCTTTTTTGATTTTGCGCTCTTCTTCATCGAGAAGGTCGATCTTTGTGAAGACGAGAATCTCTGCGCGTTCTGCCAAGGCCGGGTCGTACTCGACGAGCTCGCGGCGGATAACGCCGATTTGCTTTTCGATAATTTCCACGGGTTCCGTGACGTCCGCTAAGTGCAACAGCAAGCGGTTGCGTGCTACGTGCCTGAGGAATTGGTGGCCCAACCCGGCACCTTCGGAGGCGCCTTCAATCAAACCGGGCAAATCTGCGACGACAAAAACCTGTTGTTTGTGTTCCACGACTCCGAGCGCCGGAGCGAGTGTCGTGAATGGGTAAGCTGCTGTTTTTGGACGAGCGTTGGAAACCGCACGCAAGAAAGTCGACTTGCCGGCATTGGGTAGGCCCACAAGGCCCACGTCCGCAATTAGGCGCAGTTCGAGTTTCAGTTCGCGTTCTTCGCCTGCTTCGCCTGGGGTGGCGTTGCGTGGCGCGCGGTTTGTGGATGTCTTGAAATGGGCGTTGCCAAAGCCGCCATCGCCGCCCTTGAGAAAGCGGA
>JAIEOG010000086.1 GCA_019750655.1 bacterium | reverse complement strand
CCATGATGGTGGTGAGCGAAAGGGATTTAAACCCTAGTTGGTAAAGTTGTTCGACTAAGAGCCGGAAATAGAACGGAGGACGGAACAAAGACTTCAGAGTCGAATAGAGCAGATTGACCGATCCACCGAGGAAATCGATGAAGCCGAGAGCGGCCAGGATCGATCGGCGGCTGGTGTGGTTCAGGAGCTCTTTAGTTTCCATATTGGAAGCTCCCGATGAAAGTGTGGAACGAGTCAGAGTCTTTCTCTGAAATCTGTTTTGGGCTTAAGAGAGAGAAATCAAAAACGCAATTGCCTTTGGACAGTACGAACAGTTCCAAATCGAACGGCTTCTTTTCCAATTGTGCACTGACGCGGGAGAGCAGGCCGGTGTTAGTGCCGAAGGTGGCGGACTTACGCTCTTTCACGGAGACTGAACGCGTCCCGAACAAAAGATGCCTGGTCAAAATATCCAGTGGCGCTTTCTGGTCGCGGTTACAGCTACTGGTTAGGGTGACGACATTGCCAGAAGGAAGGCGGTAAGCGGAATCGCCTTCGCCGGAACCCGTTTGGCTCCACTGCTGCGGCATCGTTACGCGGTAGCCTGTGGCGCGCTCGAGTTTCACATCGCCGCCCACGAAGGCGCAACTGTTCACCATGGCGCCGCTACAAATGCTCAGCGCCAATACGCACACGATGTGTGAAACCGAATGTCTCATCACTGGGTACACGTCGCTCCCTATGCCTCAAGTCACTTATCGGAAAAACCTGGGAAAAACCTGGGAAAAACCCCCGAAGCACCGCAGTATTTCTGTGACGCGTAGGGGCGCAATTTAACGCGGGGAGGTAGAGCTTGTCGACAAAACCTTGACGGCCTGACAGGAAAGTTTCTTAAGACCTGCCCCGTCTAGGATGGCGGGTGAGTCCGAACCTCGGCACGGCCTTTGCTTTAGATTGTCTTTGTGCGCCGCCCTAAGTGTGCCCTCCTCCTTTTCGCAGTGCTTCCAACGATCGCTTCGGCGGCATCGTCACGCCTTTTCTCGGCCTGGGAATCCTTTGACGTGCCGCAGCCATGGTGTGAGCGCGCCATTCCCTTGGGCGTTGGCCGCGAAGGCTTCTTTGAAATCGCCAACGATGTGCCGGGCAAAGAAGCGTACAACCGCCTAATCCAGGCGTACCGCTTCCGCGAATGGAAGCAGCTCGAAGGAGAGCTAGCGGCCTTCATGGAAACGTACGAGGACACACCTCTTCGGGAGGCCGCAACGTTCTTGGAGGCGCAGTCCTTTTTCGATCAATCCCAAGAGTCGGGAGACGAAAAGGCCCGCGTAGCTGAGAAAAAAATGCGCGAAGCGATGCTGCTTTATCCAAAATCGGATTTCGCAGCGCTCATGTCCGCGACGGCAGCCGGATTCTGGGTCCGCAGCGGAAACTTTCAGCGCGGGCTTGCGATGTACGAAGTCGCCCGTACGCAATACCCGCAAAGCAACTTCCAATGCGCTTTCAAACTTGGCATGGGCGAAGCGAACTTTTTGCTGCGCAACCTCACCGCGGCTCGCGGTTTGTTTGAGGAACTCTTGAATACCTGTCAGGGCGCCCGCTTGAAATCGGCGGCGCTGGTTCGGATTGCGGATATCGGCTGGTTGGAAAAGAAACGCGGAGCGGAAGCCGAGTACGAACGCCGCCTCGAACTCGATAGCCCCTTCATCGAGCGCTTCTACCAACCACTGCTCGCGAATCTTGGCGAAATCAAATACGCCGATGGCAATTTCTCCGGCGCGGAATACTACTTTAAGCGCTATTTGAAAATGGAACGCGGCAAGCCGGACTGCACGGCGGGAGCTGCAAAGCGCATCGCCGATATTTACTGGCGCGATCCTAAAAAGCAAAAGCTGGCCATCGGCGGCTACCTCTCGGTGAGCGAAGCTTCTCCTGAGACGGATCTGGGCCGCTTCTCGCATGCGCATGCGTTGCTTATCGATCCAGGCATCCAGCGCGGTGCCGACTGGACTCGCCGGGTTCGCATAGTCGACGAACTAGCGGAAAAAATAACCGACGAAGCCCTGCGTTCGCGCCTTTACGTCGAAAAGGGCATGGTTCTGATTGGATTGAACGAGCCGACGGCCCTCGGTTTCTTGGAGAAACTCCGCGGTAAAACGAAATACGATTTTGAGAAAGGTGAGCCGGGCAGGTTTCTCCGCGCGCGCCTCTTGGATCAGATTCGCGAGGGCCAAGCGCCTCTGGAGAACGTCTATTCCAAGTGGTTGAAGGGCTCTCCGGAAGGCAAGGCGGCCCTAGCGATCTATGAGAACCAGTCTATTGCTGGCATTTCCGAAAAGCTCGCCAAAGGCGAAATCGAAGAGGCGTTAGAGCAGCTGGAAGAATGGCATGCGTCGGAGCTGTGGCCGGGCGATGCATTGATGCCGGCTTCCGCACAGCTCATTTCGGCAGAACTGCTCAAAGCCGTTTACGTCGGTGGCAAAGAGAGCAAGGCAGCCGCGCTCGTGCAAAAACACAGCAAGACTCTGGCGCCGTTGTTTCGACCGAATTACGAAATCGTCCAGTGGCTGGCCGACCTGCAACTCGGCAACAAAGCCCAAGCAGGTGGTTGGTTGAAGTGGGAGCGGCAGCTAGCATCCACCGCTTCTAAGATTCCCAAAAACCAGACCACACTGTTCCATCTAGCCACGGCGGCGGGTTTGCGCGCGCAGGGGAATCCCTCGGGTGCCGAAGCGGCGTTGAAGGGGTTGAAAGATCCGGCCTGGGAGGCACAGATTTTCGAGGAGCGCATTGCTCTTGCCCAAGAACAAGGCAAGTCTGCACAAGTTTTTACGCTCGCGAAGGACCAGCTCCCTCATGCAAAAGCAGAAGAGCGCTCCCGCTTTTTAGATTTGATGAAAGACACGGTCGTGCAAGCTCGCTACTGGCAGGGTGCCGGCGGCTTGATCGAAGCTGCCAAGACTTGGCAACCCGATCGTGAAAAGTTGGCGCCTTACTACTTGGCTGCCGCTCGAGGACAATTCGAGCTGGGCCAGTTTAAGCAGGCCATTGATTCTTTCGAAACCGCTTTTCGCTTAGTCCCTTCACTTGCTTCGGCTGAGTCCCACTTTCGCTTGGCGAAATGCTGGCTCTCCCAAAGCAAGCCAGAAGCTGCCCGTACCGAATTGCAAAAGGCAGTGGACCTGAAAGACGAGTTCTGGAGCCCCCTCGCTAAGAGCGAAATCCTCCTCTTGGCTCACTGAGTTCACGGAGTCCCCATGATCCAAACCATCACATTCCAAAACCGCGCTTTGATCATTGCCGACGAAGCCATGCGGCGCACCCTGGAGCTTGCGACGCGGGCTTCGCAATCCTCGCTCCCTGTTTTACTCGTCGGCCCTAGCGGCACGGGGAAAGAACTCATCGCTCGCTACATCCACGAACGCAGCACACGCGCTAAGGGCGCGTTTGTATCGATTAACTGTGCGGCAATTCCAGAAGGTTTAATGGAAGCCGAA
>JAIEOG010000170.1 GCA_019750655.1 bacterium | reverse complement strand
TGCAGCCGTCGGTCGCGTCTTGGTAGCGATCATCCCATTGGGAATCGTTTCCATCCCCTACGTCCCCTGAATAGCTCGACGTGCTGTTCGTCCAGTTCTTACAATTGTTGCCAGACTTGCAAGTTCCGTCGGCAGAACAAATGCCACTCCAAGTATGAGCGCCGTGCTTGTTTGCACCGTGGTAGCTGTTATTGAGGCCATCAAAATATTCCGAGACGTTGGGTGATGGGTACCAGATGGCGGGGGGACCTTGCTGGCATGTTGCGCTCCAAAACTGAGCGGCGGTGGTAGTCATCTGGATCCCGCAATAACTCACCATGCGCACCGGGCCACGAATCGTAATCCGAGATCGCGCACTCGTGACCCCATCTCCGAGCAGAGCGCGCCAATTAGAGTTCGGGCGAAGCTTTGCCGCCCTGGCAGAGTTTTTACAAATGGCATCGGCTCCCGCGAGCCCCCCCAGATTTCCCTGATAGGCTTCCCGAGTGGTGAAAAGTATCTGCGCACTACCAAAGGGATCATACGTCGGTAGGCTAACGGACGCCGAACCCGATCGCGTACCGTTGTAGCAAGTCGCAATGAAACCCACATTTCCGAACTGGTGTCCGGTGGGCGCCGAGCCATTGGGGCTCTGGTTCGCGGCAAAGGGAGATCCGTCTGCGTACGTAATCGTGCAGGTCGACGCATTGTTAGAATTCCAAACAAGGTTCGCCGTGCCTGCGCAAGACCCCATGAGCGAGGCCTTGAAACCCGTTACCCTGAGTGTAACGGAGATGGGAGGCGCTCCTTGCACTGTGACAATCGCATCCCGAGACGCATCTCCGCCGGATCCCGTGCACGCTAGCGTGTAGGTCACCTGCAAAGCCGACGCTCCCGTATTTGTTTCTATGGGCCCCTGCCAGGGACCAAGCGGTGGGGGCGATAAGCCTGCCAGAGTTGTCGCGCCCTTCTTGATCGTACAGCTCGTGACATTCTGCGCGGTCCACGAGAACGAAGGCTGCTGGCCGCTATTGATCGTCGGCGTAAGAGCCGTGAATGTAACTACCGGCGCCGGAGCGACGGTGGCAAGGCAGCGGACCCAACGCCCGCTCTGAGTGTTTTCGACGGAACCACAATAGGAAGGCAATGAACCCGCCATCCAATGCTCGGGATTCCGAGAAGCGCGCTGGGAAATCGTCAGACGGGCGGAGTCAAATGCCTGCGTAGCCGCGACATCGATAGGCTGGCCCGCGACATAAGATCCCGGCTGGTAGGTATCGGAAGCGTACAGCGATGGGGCCATCTCGGTACTCATGCTTGTCGACGCCCGCGTTCCCGACGAAAGAGCGCCTGTCTCCGAGAGCACGCGAGCATGCCAGGCCACCGTTTCCATGGAGTAAAAACCGTTCAGATCCCCGACATTCTCTGTGGCCGCCTGCCTGTTTTTTCGTTCGACAATTTTGGACACACCAATGGTCGTTCCCAACAAGGCGACCGAAAGGCCCAATGCCAGCAAAACACTTGTCTGTCCGCGGTTTTGTAGAAGCATCTGGAAAGTCTAACAAAGGATGCTCTGAGCCTCCCCCCGCGCTGCGGCAGACTCGGCTGGAAACGATTTAGCGCTTGGCTTCGGCACGCGCGGTGGATAATCCCTTCTGCCATGCGTTACCTTCTCATCGCCACTTTAGCCCTGAGCCTTTCCACCCCTTTGCGCGCCGACGAGGACACACAGGACCTCTTAAGAGAGGGAGTGAAGGTTTCTTGGTACCTGAAATGGGGAGCCGTTTGCGCGGCAGCCATCGCTCTGGGAAGCGTTGTCGTGATTTGGAAAACAGATCCCGAGCGCAAAACAACCCGCCACCTCCACCAGATCCGCTATGAAGATCTGCAGCATGGAAAAACGGCAAAAGACCTCGAAGAACTAGTTCGCCAAAGCGGCGACTCTGCGTTCCTCCGCCACCGCTTGAACGATGCCTGGGGCAAACCCATTGTGCGAAGCGTGCTTCCTGACGGAAGCTACGAAGTGCGATCTTTCGGCCCAGATGGCCAGCCGCACACGGAAGACGATCTCTCGCTCTCGTATTAATTTGATCTATAGCGGCCATTCGCATCTTCGATTTTTAGCGGGGTTCGCAGCGACGTAACCTGGTCTCATGATCGCAGACCAGGCAACGTCGCACTCACACCTCACGACAGAAGTCCTCGATCTTGTTTTGCAGTACCGCCGCTCCCCCGCGGAAACAGAAAGCTGCGCCAATAGCCGGTGCGAGGAATGCGCTTCTCAACACGCCGATCGCATCGCTCACGCGATTGAACAGCGGGAGCCGATTATCTTCGTTTTGCCGGCATTCCCAGGAAAATCGCCCAACCCTGCAAAAGTCCTGGGCCCCCATGCCGACATGGCCGAACGCCAGTCTTTGGCTTTTTTAGATTCGCTCTGCCAGCGCATTGGAAGAATTTACGCGCCCGGTGCGAAGATTGTTCTTTGCTCCGATGGCCGCGTCTTCAACGACGTCGTGGGCATCACGGAAGAAAACATCACGCTTTACCAGCAAGACCTTCTCACCATACTCGAAGAGCTAGAATCGGACGCCCTCATTCCCTTCAACCTCGACAATGCATTTGCCGGTAGTTCGTACGGGCAGATGCGCGCCCGATTGATGGAGGGCTACAGCGAAGCGCTGGAAACAATCCAAGCATCGGTCCGCGCCGGTGGCGATGCACACCGCCTGTACTGTGGGCTCACGCGTTTCCTGCTCGAAGACGCCACCCGCCCTGGCATGGCCTTAAGCCGGACCGCCTTACAGAAGGAATGCCGCCGCCGTGCTTATGAAGTCATCCAACGTAGCCAAGCCTGGGACAGATTACTCGCGGAGTATTTTCCGCGGGCAGTTAGACTCTCGATTCACCCCCAGGTCTGCGGCAGTCGAAAAATCGGGATTCACCTCATGGACACCCAGGATGCGTGGTTAACCGCTTGGCATAGCGTCGCGGTAGAAATCGATGGCCGCTTTCGGCTCATGAAGCGTGCGGAGGCCGAGAGCCTCGGAGCGGCTCTGATTTACCAAGAAGGTCGCCCGAGCCACTACAAATTAGAGGTGCGCCATGGCGATGCACTATGACATCACACGCGTCGACCCGTTCGGCTTGCGCCTGCAGCCCGAAGGCGAAGCGTTTCCCATCCACCAGATTCCCATCGAACGCTTGCGCCACTTGCTCCGCATGTATCACCTACTCGTGTTACGTGGCTTTCAAACATTCTCCAGCGCCGAGGCCTTTGCGGACTACTGCAGCAAATGGGGCGAGGTAAGCATCTGGCCGTTTGGCAAAGTACTGGAACTCGTGGAGCAGAAGAATCCTGCGGATCATATCTTCGACAACAACTACGTCCCGCTGCACTGGGACGGTATGTACCGCCCGCAAGTCCCAGAATTTCAGATTT
>JAIEOG010000030.1 GCA_019750655.1 bacterium | reverse complement strand
GGGTTTAAACTCTTTTGCGTGGTCGCTCTCTTCGCCCCCCACTCGGCGCACCAGAAAAGGGCGGTAAACAAAACCGCCATTGCCGACGGCCGCAAAGGCATTGGCAAGCTGTAAGGGCGTGGTCGTGAGGTACCCCTGCCCGATAGCAACGCTGATCGTTTCGCCCGGGTGCCAGGGCTGCTGGTAAGTCTTGAGCTTCCATTCGGAATCCGGAATCACACCGCGTTGCTCGCCCGGCATATTGATCCCCGTCGGGAAGCCGAGCCCGAACATGCGGGCATATTTGGCAATGCGATCGATGCCGAGCTGATTGCCGACGTTGTAGAAGAACACGTCGCAAGATTCGCGGATTGCTTTGACGAAATCCGTGGGTCCATGGCGTTTCCAGCACTGAAAACGGCGGTTACCAAACTGGTAGAAGCCCGGGCAATCCATTACCGTCGTGGGCTTGATCAAGCCTTCTTCAAGACCTGCCACCGCCATGAAGATCTTGAATGTAGACCCCGGCGGGTAGTGGTCCTGGATCGCGCGGTTGCGCAACGGGCGTTCTTTATTATTCGAAAGCGCGGCCCAGAACTTGGTGTCGATTTCCCGAGTGGAGACCAGCGAGGGGTCATAGGCCGGTTCATTCACCATGGCTAAGATCTCGCCACTACGCGGATCGAGAGCCACCACCGACCCGCGGAAGCCATGCTGCCGGAAAGTGTCGGTCGCGACTTTTTCCAGATCAGCGTCCAAAGTCAGGTAGAGATCTTGGCCCGCGACGGGATCCGTTTGGATGACGTAACCCAAAAGCTTTGCGCTATCCGGATCGGCGAGTTTGCGGCGGCCTTTGGCATCGACTTCGACGTAGCCAATTCCGTTCACGCCGCGCAAGGAGCTGTCGTAATGCCGCTCAATACCGGCTTTGCCGATGTAGTCGCCCATCTCAAGCTTGAGGCGTGTGCTGCGCTTGATGTCGCTCGTATCGACTTCGGCGATGTAGCCCAAAAGCTGGCTGGCGAAATCCCCCATGGGGTAACGGCGTTGCACCGTCGTTTCGATGTCCACTCCGGGAAAACCTTCGGCATCGGTCTCGATAGCCGCAATGACGTCTTTTGAAACGTCCGCTTTGAGTAAGACGGGGTGGAACGTCGGCGTCTTGCGGACTTTCGCGATTTTTTTCTCTAACTCCGCTGGCGTAATCCCCAGAGCCTTTGCAAGGCGAGCATCGGTTTCTTCGTCAAAGGGGTAGTACTGGGCGAGCAAAATCACGTCGAAAGCCGCGCGGTTGTCCACGATGACTTTACCATCGCGGTCGTAGATCACCCCGCGTGTGGGGAGCAGGCGTTCTTTCTTTAGGCGATTGGATTCCGAAAAACGCCGGAGTTCTTCGCCTTGGAGAATTTGGAGAAAGAAAAGGCGCGTAGCGATGAGCAGCAAAAAGCCCGCGACAATCGCGTAAAAGAAGATGACGCGATCACGGTACTGCCTGACCTCATCCTCGCGGCCTATCACAATGCATCTCCCGAAAACTCAATGCTGCTGCGGGAGACCTTATTCGTCAGTCGGTCTACCCCCACCAGGACGATATAAATGGCCCACCCTGCTAGCCCATTCAAGAGAATACTCCACCAAACCAGGTTATACAGAGAGAGGATTGGCCACCCCGGGTGGAAAAAGCTCGCGACCAGCGGAAGCACAATCCGAGAAATGGCCGAAAGCCCAATCATCAGAAGCAAAATCGAGCCTAGCGTCGTTGCGTAGGCGACGTAACTGATGAGTCGGGCAAGCGCGAAAATGACGAGGTAGGCCGTCGTATAAACGCCCAAGGGCGCGCCGCTCGCGAGCGAAAACAGGTGGGCGGAGAACAAAGACAAGATAATCCCCTCAGGCAGCTCGCGGCGCTGTCCAAAGAAAACAATAAACGGCAAGAGCAAGTCCCAGTGCTGGATAAAGTGGGGCGCCAGTGGGTAGCATGCCGTTTTTGCCAAGATCAAGCCGAAGACCGCAAAGATAAAAAAGAGCGGGTTAAGACTGCTTAGCAGCTTTTTCTGACTCGGCTGGAGGAAGAACAATAAACACCTCCTCGAGACGGTAAATGTCGACTGCGCTCTTTACCGTCACGTTTTTGATCACACCGTTGCGATCAGGTTCGACATCGGTCACGTAACCGACCAAAAGGCCCTTGGGAAAAACATTCCCGAACCCCGAGGCCACCACCGTATCGGACGAGGTGACGTCGTCCAGGCGATCGATGTACTTCATCGAGCAGCGGACTTCGCCCGCCTTCCCGGAAAGCACGCCGCGCGCCCGGCTCCGTTGGATGACGACATCTACATTGCTCGTCGGATCCAAAAGGGTCAGCACGTCCGAATAATCATTGGTCACGCGCAGAATGCGGCCCACTAAGCCGCTCGGGCTGATGACGCCCATGCCGGGGCGGATACCGTCGCGCGAACCGCGATCGATGCGCAAGGCGAAATAGTCCGTCGAAATATCGTTGGCGATAACGTGGGCAGCGAGAAGCTTCTGCGTGAGGTCTGAGCGGAAATCGAGGCCTTTGCGCAGGCGGCCGTTCTCGAGATCCACTTCTTGAAGGGCCGTGACTTTCGTGCGGAGGTATTCCACTTCTTTTTCGAGCGCTTCGTTGCGCTTTTGCGTGTTCACGAGCGTCAGGTAGTGGTCGATGATCGACCGGCCGCCCTTACCCAAGAAGAAGAAGTTTTGTTGGAGGCCCCCAGAAACAGAAATCAGGACGCTATCGATGCGGCCCGTTTCGCCTTGGCGATGGCGGTAAATGTACAAAGCGAGCACACAGACGCATAGCGTCATCATTCCGAAGAAGGCGAATTTTTTCTGAGTTGGCACCGCTACTTGCTTTTGTGTTTACGCTATCTTATGACTATTGGATTGGCTTTGTAAACTGCGCGTAATCGCTCTCTTCACAGCGCCCTGCACGAGAAAGGCCCTCGCCAATGCTGGATAGTTTTCGCAAACACCAAGGCAACCTGATTTTCAGTCTCATTCTGCTCGCCACAGTGGCCGTGATGGCCCTATACGGCGTGAACCAGTTGAAAAACGCGGACGAACCGCGCGGCGGCGGCGGGGCCGCAGCTTGGGTGAATGGCGAAGCCATCCAGTCTCAAGAATTCGGTAATGCTTTGCAGCAGCAAATCGAAGCCTTCCAAGCCAAAACGGGTGGCCAGATTGACGAGCGATTGCTGACGCAATTCCGCATCCCACAACAGGTTTTGGAAGACCTAGTGCAGTACAAGCTTCTGACCCAAAAGGCTTCGACGATGGGCTTCCGCGTCCCCGACGCCGAACTCGCAGGATTCATCCGCTCGGCCCCCGCGTTCCAGCGCGAAGGCAAATTCCAAGCGGATCTTTACGCCAAGCTGCCGAATCGCGGTATCGAGGAAAAACGCTTACG
>JAIEOG010000203.1 GCA_019750655.1 bacterium | reverse complement strand
AGCGGCGGCACCCTGCTTCTAGACGAAGTGAGTGAAATGCCTTTCCACCTCCAAGCGAAACTCTTGCGAGCTTTGCAAGAAGGAGAGATCGATCGCCTGGGGGGTGGGCAGCCTGTGCCCGTGCAGACACGCGTAGTGGCAACGACAAACGTCGATCCCGCAATGTTGATTCAAAAAGGGACCTTCCGCGCTGACCTTTACTACCGACTGAATGTAATCCGAATTGATTGCCCGGCACTAGGTGGGCGCTCGGGTGCCATTGAAGCGTTGGCGGGCGAGATGCTCAAACGGGCCTGCTTTCAGAACGGCGCTGGGCCGAAGGTCTTTAGTCCGTCGGCTCTAGAGCGGCTCACGTCCTACGGGTGGCCCGGCAATATCCGCGAGCTTCAGAACGCGATTGAACGCGGTGTCCTAGTTTGTGATGGCGATCAAATCGAAGAAGCCCATTTAGATCTGCGGCCTATCGCCGGTGTAGTTTCGGCGGCTCCGGATTTAGCGTCGGTAGAAGAGCATCACATCCTCAAGACACTCGATCAATCTCAAGGAAATCGTTCCGAGGCGGCGCGTCGGTTGGGAATCAGTGTTCGGACGCTGCGCAATAAGCTCAAAGAATTTGGTACGTGACGGGGAAAGTTTTTCCTCTGAAGCGGCAGAAAGATCCGGCTGGGGCGATAGCTCTGTGCCTAAAACAGTTGGTATTCGGATTGCAGTCTAAAGGTATCGGCAGATCGCTCGTAAAACTTTAGGGAAAAAATGAGCACTCTCTTCGACACATCTGTCCGGTCTCTAGAAAAGTCGATGGACTTGTTTATGGTTCGCCATAACGTCATCGCGGACAACATCGCCAACGCGGAGACGCCGTACTACAAAGCGCGCGAAGTCTCTTTTGAGAATGAGTTGCAACGTGCTGTGTCGTCGGAAGAGGCGGGGATGGCTGGTTTGTCGATCGAAGGTGTCCGCCCGTCGATTACTCAAGACTTGGAGTCTGAAATGGGCCAGGACCTGAACTCCGTCGATATGGACCGCGAAATGGCCAAGATGACGAAGAACGACGTCCAGTATTCCGCGGCGTCGCAGATGATTTCTAAAAAGTTTGCTCTGCTGAAATATGCCATCTCAGGAGGGAGTGAAAGGTGAGTGATTTCTTTTCTTCACTAGACGTTAGCTCCTCAGCTCTCAGTGCTGAGCGGCTCCGCATGAATGTGACCTCCAGTAACTTGGCGAACGCGCAAACCACGCGCACGCCGGAAGGTGGTCCTTACCGTCGTAAAGACGCTGTTTTTGAAGCCAAGCCGTTCGCGGAAGAACTGGCTGCGCAGATGGACGCGCCCCTTCACCAGGTGAAGGTAGTGGATGTGATTTCAGACCCGAACCCACCGAAGCTGGTTTACCAGCCGGATCATGCAGACGCGAACGCCGATGGCTATGTGGCTTATCCGAACGTCAACACGATGGAAGAAATGGTCAACCTGATCAACTCCAGTCGGACGTTTGAGGCCAACGTAACGGTCATCAACACGACTCGCAACATGATGCACAAAGCCCTGGATATCGGGCGGAGATAATAGATGGAAATCAAGGCGATTAATCCAAGTTTTGAGGTTTTTAAGGGCGGCTTTGAGAGCGCTTTTCCGACGGAAAAGGCCGGTGGCGGCGATTCCTTCATGTCGTACCTGAACAATTCCATGTCGGAAGTGAATCAGTTGTTGAATGAGGCGGATGTCAAAGCCACTGAGCTCGCCACTGGTAAAACGGAAAATCTTCACGAATCGATGATCGCCGCGGAAAAGGCAGAAGTGTCTTTCAAGCTGATGTCTCAATTCCGCGCTAAGGCCATTGAAGCTTACAACGAAATCATGCGCATGCAGGTTTGATAGCTGAGAGCTAATTTATGAACGAGACGCTCACGAAATGGTTGGGAGCTGTACGGAACTGGTTTGCTGGCTTGTCCGGCAAGCAACGTACAGGCATGTTCATCGGCTTCGGTACCTTTGCCGTTATCGGTGCCGCGGCGTTCGTTATCGCGCAGCAAGATCCCTACCAAATCCTCTACAGCGATCTCCAAGCGGAAGAAGGCCGGGCTGTTGCTAAAAAGTTGGGCGAAGAAAAAATTCTCCACAATATCACCGCAGACTTCTCAACAGTGAGTGTACCGGGCAGCCAAGTAGCTAAAGCCCGCATGGAACTGGCGAAAGCGGGCTTGCCGGGCCAAGACGTCGTGGGCTTTGAAAAGTTCGATGGTTCCACGCTTGGAATGTCGAGTTACGTGCAGCGCATTCAGTACATCCGCGCTGTCCAGGGCGAGTTGACGCGTTCTATCCAGCAGCTTTCCTCGGTAAAGCGCGCACGTGTGCATATCAGCATCCCGCCTAAGAAGACGTTCCTGGAAGACGAAGAGCCAGCAAAGGCCTCCGTGATTTTGGAGCTCAAACGCGGCCAGAAGCCTTCCAAAGCAGAAGTGAACGGAATCGCGCACCTCGTCTCCAGCGCCGTGGAAGGCCTGAAAGTTTCCAACGTATCTATCGTCGATACCCAAGGCAGCTTCTTGCACCGCCCTGAAGAAGAGGGTTCGGCTGCCGGGATGTCCTCCGTGTTGCTTGAGAACCAGCGTTCGATGGAAGCTGAGTACGAGCACCGCGTGGAAGAAATTCTTTCTGCGGTTGTCGGTTTGGGTAAAGTCCGCGCCAAAGTCGCAGCTGAAATCGATCCGGCACGCGTGAACACCACCGAAGAGAGTTTTGATCCGGATAAAGCGGCCGTACGTAATACGGTCCGTAATGACGAAACCGTCACGGGCAGCAAGCCAAACCCCATTGGCATTCCTGGCAGCCGTTCGAACCTCCCTGGCGCCGAAGCCGTAAATCCGCCGGTGCCCATGGCGAATACGAGCTCCGAAAAGAACGTCCAGAACACCAGCTATTCCATCCCGCGCAAGGTTCAGGTCACGGACAAACCCTCGGGAAGCTTGAAGCGCCTAACGGTGGCCGTGATCGTGGATGGCTACTACCAAACGGTGGATGGCAAAGAGCAGTTTTCTCCGCGTTCGGATGATGAATTGCGCCGCTTGCAGGACCTTGTAGCCAATTCCGTTGGTTTTGATGAGCAACGCCGGGATTCCATCACGGTTTCTTGCTTACCCTTCCGCGCCACCGAGATCACTACCGAAGAAACTCCGGCGCCACCCGCTACTTTCTGGAACTCTCAGCCGATGCCCATCAAAATCGGCTTGATGGCAGCTGCAGCCCTGATCCCGCTCTCCTTAGCGGGCTGGTTGCTCCTGCGCAAAGGCAAGGCTCGGCCGATGGATGCGACGAGCACGAGCTATCCTAAAACGGTCGCTCAGCTCGAAGCGGAAGCTCTCGGCTTGAGCACCGGGACAGCGTCGGCTGCGGGCCTTCCGGCATCTGCAGACG
>JAIEOG010000089.1 GCA_019750655.1 bacterium | reverse complement strand
AGTGCAGCGATAGGGTCCGACGTAAACAGCCGGTCGATGGACCTATTCGCATATTCGAATAACAAGACTTCGACCGATCCAGTGAAGTTTTGTTACGGTGGCATCAACGAATGCCAAGCCGATGAGAACCGTTGGGAAAATGGAATCCCCGCGCAAGGAGATCAATCCAAAACCCTTGCCCGTGTGAATTTCAAAATGGAGAACGGCAAGCGTACTTTGATCACCGTCCGAGGCCAAGACTCCACGGGCAATGCCTGCTATTCAGCGTTTGAAGTAGGCCGTGTGGAAGGGGATGGCTTTCTCGCTGCCATTCCCGATCGTACGACTACTCTCGATAACCTCAACACCCCGTCTTTACCCGAACCACCTCCGCCGCCACCCTATGATGAGGCCCGCCTCGCAAGAATCAATGAGTTTAGAACTAAATATGAATTGCCGGTGATTATGGGGGACGAGAAAACCATGGCCGAGTTTGAAAAAAATGCCAGAGCAGGAATGGAATTAACTAATAAAGAACGAGCCAAAAATGGAGACTTACCCCCTCTCACTTACGACTTCCTGTTAAGTGTGATCGCTAAAACCAATAATGACATCTTAAAAACGTCGCATCGGCCTGCAGGCGTCAAGACTCACCACCAGTTCACCGATAACACCGGACAAAACTGGGCCAATCATGGCACTCTAGAAGCGGCAATGCACACCTGGATGTATGACGACGGCCCCCACTGGGGACACCGGACAAATATTCTCAGGAACTGGAAAAAGGGAGGGTTCGCCGGGGAGCCGGGAAATTGGACGGGAGAATTCAGCTACTAAAGAGCTTCGAGACGATCGATGCCGCGTTTGTCGAGGACAACGCGGTGGAGCTGGCGGGTGGAGCGGGCCGTTTGGCCATCGCTGCGCAGCTGGGTGATTTCGGTGGCGAGGTAAAAGTGGTACACGCGCCGAGAAGCCCGGCGCTTCAATTCTCCGTCGGCATCTAGGACTGCAATCTCCTTCATGGGATCGTCCATGAACTTCAAGTAGCGCTCGAGATTGATACGCGTGCTTTCCTGCAAAGCCCAGAACGGCTCAGCGCCCGAATGCGATTGCAGATTCAGTTCTTTTCGCAGCGTAAGAACATCTTCCGGCAAAGTCGGCTCCAAGGCGTCCAAGGCAGCGCGTTTGCGCAAGGCTTTTACCCCATCGGGCACTGGCGCCCCCACCGAAAACCATTCACGCATTCCCCCCACCAAACGCCCTTCCGCTTTGAGCTGCTGGTTGGTGTCCGGCAGCCATTGCTGCAGGCGTTTGTGGAGAGAGTGCTTTGCGCGATCTTTGATTCGATCACGCGCCACGTACGCTAAAATCGCAAAACCGAAAAAGAAAGCGCCTGAACCAGCGCTTGCGGCGGCGGATTGGCTCCAGAGCTGGAGCAAAGCGAAGATCACGCCCGCAATCGCCGTTCCGATGATGGCAGTCGTCTCAAGGAAACGCGTCGCTGGTGAATGGCGCGAAACTTCCATGAACATTCGCGACTGGAAAAATTTCTTCAATTGCCCGAGCCGCACCACCGCTTGCTCCTGCTCAAAGGGCGTCGCCGCGATCTCCACCCGGCGCGGGAAGCGCGTGCGGTAGTCTGCTTCGGCACGCTGGAAGCCTGCTAGGGCGCCTTCGAATTCGGCCCAAATAGCTCGGTAGACTTCCCCATCGGCTTTTTCCTTGGATTGGGGGTCGGTTTGCTCCATGGCGGTGCGGAGTTTGCCAAGGTACTTCACATAGAAATTGCTTAGGTACTCATCCAATAAGTGGAGAGTAACCGGCGCTTGGCTCATCTGCTTTTCCAGCGCGCTCCGCAAAGTTTGCAAAAGCTCCACCGTACGAGCCACTTCTACTAGCAGCCGGCGCAACTCTAAACCGCGCTGTTCGACGGGGATAAAGAGGGAATGCGCCATGCGGAAACGGCGGCGGTGGTCTGCACCGCGTAGTTTCAGCCATTCGCTAACGATGCTGCCGAGATTCTGGCAATGCTCTGTTGCCTGATCTTCCGGCGACTCCGTGGCGCTTTTCAATGCTCGTAGCGCTTTTTCCAAAACGGCAGCTGCCGTTAGGCCCTTACCGGGCTCCTCGGATACCGAAGGCATCGCGAGGCGCGCGCGCGAAAATAGATCTTTCTCGAGATCTGCTTTTGCCCAACGGCCGACTTGGAAGGATTTTGGAACAAAGAGGAAAACAGAGATTTCCGTTTGCGAATCGCGTGGGCCGGGTTCGACCCAAGTTTTCAATTCGAGATTGTGGTGGTCGTGGCGTGAAAGACGTACCCCGGCCGCAGTTTCTGTGTGCACAGGCAACGCCGGCCCCAAACCAGTCCAGGGTACCAGCCCTTGGAGTAGTCTAGGAAAAATTTCGATATTGAATGTCAAGCTAGGAGTTCATTATATTTTACTAACACTCCGACGACAACTGGGAAGAAACCCCAGAGTGCGGTAGCCTGAGTTACCTATGACGGCGCGACGCATTGTAATCTCTCTCGTACTTCTTCTAACTTCTTCCCTCTGGGCGGCCGTCTCTCGACAGCCGCACATCGAAGCGGAACTTGTCGCGGCCAGTCAGACACTCACGCAAAACAGCCCGCTACTCGTAGGCATTCGGCTCAAAGTCGAACCCGACTGGCACATTTACTGGAGAAACCCGGGCGACAGCGGCGAATCCACCACAGTGCAATGGAGGCTGCCCGCAGGATTTGCAGCCAGCCCCTTACTTTGGCCACCGCCGCATCGCATTGCCATTCCGCCCCTGGTGAATTTTGGCTACGACGGCGAAGTACTTTTGCTAACGGAAATTCTAGTTCCCGCACACTCAGCAAGCACCGCGCAGTCGTCTCTGCACGCGGATGTCGCGTGGCTCGTCTGCAAAGACATCTGCATTCCCGGCAAGGCCACGCTCTCGCTAGCGCTTCCCTGGGGCGCCGCTAAGCCTTCCTCATGGGCTGAGAAGCTAGAAAAAGCCCGCACCCGCACGCCCGTCGCCTCCACCCAAGCCGGCTCGCGCGCCCACACCGAAGGGCACACACTGCATTTGGAACTCACGACTCCGACTGAGGGAATCCAAAGCGCAAATTACTTCCCTTTTTCTGAAACCCTTATCGATCACGCCGCAGACCAAACTCCCGCCATCAGCTCCGGGAAGATCCGCTGGGCGATCCCACTGAGCTCATTCGCAGAACCCAGCAAACTCACTGCGGCAGATTTCGCAGGGGTTGTCGTTGTAAATGGGGCAGAAGAACGCTCACTCGAGATCGCCCCGGAAATCGGCGGCGGCGCTTCCCGGTTGTTAGAAGCTCTCCTCTTCGCGTTTCTCGGCGGGCTCGTACTCAACCTCATGCCTTGCGTGTTCCCCGTGCTTTGCTTGAAAGTTCTCGCCTTCGC
>JAIEOG010000302.1 GCA_019750655.1 bacterium | reverse complement strand
CGCAGGCTTCCACGCGTTCCATAAACTGCTTTGGAAACCTGAGTAGCTGCAATCTGGGAGAGTGTGTCGTGCTCTTTCACGACATAAGACTTGGCCGAGGCTAGTGGAAGGGCCACACTCGCCAAAAAGAGTAGGCTTGTTTTGTAGGAGGCACGAAACATCGAACCTCACTTTCATGAGGAACGAGGCACTAGTGCTGTCCTTTCATTTGCGGCTCGCCAACGTTCCTCAAAAGTCGCCTAAAGATATAATATCACTCAAGTTTGAAGGAATTGTGGGGGGAGCGACATAGTCTGAGCCTGGAGGGCTGCTAACCTTTGGCACGTTTTCGCTCTAGAAGGTTTCATCCTCTCGGGGGAGCAACCGCACAAAGACGGTGAGTCGGCGGATGGGGCTTTCTTCGACGACGGTATCCACTCGCAACTGCCGGTAGGCCGTCGTTCGCACAAGATGCACAAACCGGCTGATCGGGTGGTCGGGCCCGAGAGCCGGCGCGACGGCATCAAAGCCCAAAAAAGCATCGATCTGGGAGGGCTCTCCGAAATGGTTCACTTGGAAAGAGTCGACGGTCCAAGGGCGGCCTCCATGCTTCAGGTTTCCTAAACGCCGTTCGCTATCAAAATAGAACCCCGCGTGGATGTGTTGCCATTGCCCCCACTCCCAAGCCAAACCTGCGGGTACCAAAACCACCGCGGCGTGCGGCACAAGGAGTGTTGGCAGAACAGCGGACCACGTTAGCCTGCGGAGCACGCGTCTCGTCGCCATTTCATCGTTCCAAAGTTTTCCGTCGTGGTTTGCAAGGGTGGAGGAGACGTCGCCCAAGTAAGATGCCACGGCATTTCCCTGCACTTCGAAAGCAAGCCGGGCTTCCGGTTCTTTCTCGCGGCTGATTTCTGCGACGAGTGACTGGAGATTACGGGCCGTATCTCGGCGCGCCTTCCGGGGTGAATCAGCGTGGGTGTGCGTATCGAAAAAGGTCTTCGCCCGGACATTGCCAACTCCCTGGCCTACCTGCTCCGCAATAGTACGGGCCCGAGCGCGCATGGCATCGACGCTTAGAATCTCGGCTTTTTCCGCTGCTATTAAGAACGCACAAACCGCCTCATGCCGCGACGGGTGTGTACTCGCGAAGCAAGACAGCGAAAGAGCAGTCAGGAAAATGGCAACCAGACGCATAAGCGGCCGCTTTTAGCATGGGCCACTTCAGCGCGGTATCTTTTAAAGCGTTCTCGAGCATTGCAGTTCTTGTACGGTCCGCTGGATTACGCTAATTGCAGCAGCTTATGCGTCTTTTAGCCGTTTTGTTTTCTGTCCTAGCCACAAGCGCACAGGCACACCAGGCGAATCAGGCCGTTCCGACTTGCTACGGTCGGCTGATTGAACAGGGAACTTGGGCGCTCTTAGAAGAAGTGATGGCAGATCCCGGCAAGCTGGATATCGCGGATGGACACTCGCTCCTAAATGCCGCGATTGCATTGCCTCCCCTAGAGGCACACACACTGCCGATTGCCCAGGGTTTGCTGGATCGCTCCACCGCCCAGTCAGAGTTTGGCGCGGCAGTAAGAGTTTCTGGTGGCGGCGGGAGTGGGGCAGAGCGCATGCTAGTCGCCGTCCAAAAGGGCATTCCGCCCCGAGTGCAATTGCTGAGCGATTTGGAGCAGATTCTATTTTTCCACAAAATGGCCCAGGAGCCTTTGTCGGGTGGCCACTTTCCTTCTCTCACGTGCTTTCCGAGTTTTTCTTTGCGCATCGCTGCGAACAAGCTGTTTCCGCTCAGAAACGGTCTGAAAGCGAAGCTCGTTAGTTACGGGATGCAGCACGTGCTTACAGCGGAAGAGTGGGATGTCTTGAATGACTTCAACCACAGTTCGAATCCTCCCTTTCCAAAAGTTTGGGAGCTTTATGCGAATTCCGATAAGCGAGGACTCTGGACTACTTCGGATGTGTTTGTACCGGCGTATTGGGAAGCGATTGCAAACTGGGCGAGCGAAGACGGCCCGAACCGAGACAAGGCGCTGGAGTTCATCCTCGTGTTTTCCAGAAAAAGCCGAGAGTTTATCCGCCGTCCTTGGAGCGAGAAAGCCGTGCAACTCTATTTGCCGAACGCATTTAAGGACGCCTTGAAAGCGAATCAGGACAGAGGGGATCTCAAGCAAGATCGGCGTGTCGAAATTTCTACCACGCTGATTTATTGGAGCTCCCCCGACGCGATTCGCTTGCCCGCTAAGCCCGCTAGAAAAACCTGGAACGACGGCCCCGATTCCTTTGGCCCGCACGGCATAATGTAACGGCAGGACTTATGCTAAGGTGGCGGCATGCCGCTTTCGCTCTTCCACCCCATCACCGCACGCTGGTTTGAAGATCGGTTCGGTGCGTCGACTGAGCCGCAGCGCTTGGGCTGGCCCGCGATTGCGCGGGGTGAGAACACGCTGATTGCGGCGCCTACGGGCTCGGGGAAAACACTCACGGCATTCTTGGTTTGCATCGACCGGCTTTTGCGCGAAGCCTTGCGCGGCGAGCTGAAAGCAGAATGCAAAGTTCTGTATGTTTCTCCTCTGAAGGCACTCGCGAGCGATATCCGCAAGAATCTCGAAGACCCTTTGAGAGAGATCCAGGAATATGCCGCGAAGGCGGGGCACGACATTGAGCCCATCCGCTCCTTCGCGCGCACGGGCGACACGCCCTCGCACCAACGCCAGGCCATCACCAAAAATCCACCGCATATCTTAGTGACCACACCGGAATCCTTTTACCTGATGCTCACGAGTGAAAAAGGCCGCGAGGTTTTGAAAACGGTAGAGACAGTCATCGTCGACGAAATCCACGCGCTGGCCCGCGATAAGCGTGGCTCGCATTTAAGCTTGAGCCTCGAGCGCCTGAAAGCCCTCACGCAGCGCTCCCCGACTTTGATTGGCTTGTCCGCCACGCAAAAGCCCGTCGAAGAAATCGCGGCCTTCTTAGTCGGCGCAGATACCACAAGCCCCGAACGCGCACGGCGAGATTGCACGATCATCGATACAGGCCACGCCCGGCATTTGGATATGGGCATGGTAGTTCCCGCAAGCCCGCTAAGCACAATTTGCTCTCACGAGCAGTGGGACGAAGTCTATGCGCTGCTTGCAGAGCACATCCGCAACCACCGCAGCACGCTTGTCTTCGTAAATACGCGCCGGCTTTCAGAGCGCGTTGCGTACCGGCTGGCCGAGATCTTGGGAGAAGACCAAGTCCTTTGCCACCATGGCAGCCTTTCTAAGGCACGGCGGCTCCAGGCCGAGACGCTTTTAAAAGAAGGGCGCCTCAAAGCCATTGTGGCGACAGCGTCGTTGGAACTCGGGATCGACATCGGCTACATCGACTTGGTCTGCCAGATTGGCGTGCCCTATTCGATCGCGAC
>JAIEOG010000311.1 GCA_019750655.1 bacterium | reverse complement strand
GCCCGGTGTCCCGGTTTGCGAAACCGAAACAGCAGGCGCCACACCCTCCCCCGCTTCACGACGCCTCGAGAAACGCCCCTCAGACGGGGAGAGCGACAGGACTATAATCCTAGATTGGGGCGGGAGTGTGGAGGGGAAAGTCCGATGGCACAGGTACTAGGATACACGCGCGAGAAAGCGGCGCACGCTATCGAGCCGCGGCGTGATTTCGGGCTGGCTGAGGACCATCTGCAACACGTCACCCACGAGCGCGATCGCTGAGAGAAAAAGACAGGCCTGCACGACGCGCTGGGTGAGTGGCATTGGAGGAAAGCCTCTTATTTTCGCGCACCAACGCGATGACGCGTAGAAATTTAGAACGCTCACTGAGTAGGTAGCGCACCCCTAAGAATAACCATCAGTTGACATAGAACATAACATGAACATAAACTTGACGGAACAAGCTATTTGCGTCGCTGGTGCAGGAATGACTACGCACATTGGGCGCGCAATCGCCCAAAAAATTCTTGATCAATTTCCTACTGTGGATGAGTCGTCTGCGAAAGACGCGTCCAAATCCAATTCGACTAAGGCGTGCTACACGAGCAAGATGAACATCGCGCAGAAGTTTCCAGAGATCGATCCAAAAAACTGGATTCCTTCGGAGGTTGGAACGATCTCCAATCATCAAACCGATCTTCCGCGCATTGCAAAAGATGCCCGCGCGGTTTCTGCGATCGAGTCAAAACTTTCGCAAATTCCTACAGTACACAACCTACATCACGGCGACGCCAAAAATCTCAAGTTTCTAGGCGACAGCAGCGTGCATTTGATCGTCACCTCGCCCCCCTATTGGACTCTTAAACGCTACAACGAAACTAAAGATCAGTTGGGACATGTTGAGGACTACGAAGATTTTATAGGGAAGTTAAACGAAGTTTGGCACGAATGCTTCCGTGTGCTGGTGCCTGGAGGAAGACTTATCTGTGTTGTCGGCGACGTATGTCTTTCAAGAAGGAAAAATAACGGCGAACACACCGTTGTGCCTCTTCACGCTACCATCCAAGAAAACTGCAGAAAAATTGGGTTTAGCAATCTGGCCCCGATTATTTGGCATAAAATCGCAAATGCAGTTTATGAGGCATCAGGCAACGGCGGTGGCTTTCTTGGAAAACCTTACGAGCCAAACGCAGTAATTAAGAACGATATCGAGTTCATCTTGATGCTGCGAAAATCAGGGGGCTATAGGAGCCCAAGCCTCGAAACTCGCATTCTGTCAGTGATACCCGCCGACAAACATAAAGTGTGGTTTCAGCAAATTTGGTCGGGGGTTACCGGCGCTTCCACCAAGAAGCACCCTGCTCCGTATCCGTTAGAACTTGCAGAACGACTAATACGAATGTTCAGTTTTGTTGGTGATACGGTGCTCGACCCATTCTTAGGTTCTGGCACCACAACAGTTGCGGCAGGAAAATGGGCTCGCAACAGCGTAGGCGTGGAAATCGACGCTTCTTACATGTCATTGGCTCAAGACCGAATTGAGCGCGAGTTAAATAAACTCTTTGTAAGCGCTACCATAGCTAGTCGCTAAATGATCAACGTCGGCAAAGAGCTTGCAAAAGGCGTAGAGCATTTTTGGAAAGTTCGCGCCTCCCAGCACAAGAAGCAAGGCGCGAAGACTGGCAAGAAGGATGCCGGCAATCGTGCGGCCGTTACTGGCGGAAAACATGCTGACGGTTTTGTTAGCCTCATAAAAAGCATCGTGGTCGATGCCGAGTTGCCAAATGTTGAAGTGTTAGTTCACACAAGCGTCAAGAAACACAGAACGCTACCGGGCTACTTTCGCCCGTGCAAAGAGTGGGATGTTGTCGTACTCAGTGGAAATAACCTAATCGCGGTCGTCGAGGTGAAAAGTCAGGTCGGTAGTTTTGGGAATAATTTCAACAATCGAGTTGAAGAAGCCCTAGGAAACGCAACTGATTTTTGGGCGGCGTATAAAAACGGTGTTTTCAAGCCAAGTTCTAAGCCGTGGCTCGGATACTTGTTCATGCTTGAGGAGAAGCCAGAAAGCCTTAAGCCAACAAAGCAAATCCATTTGGAGCCGTTCGCTATCGAAAAGGATTTTCAAGCTTTGAGTTATGCTAAGCGATACGAAATAGCTTGCCAACGGATGGTGCGCGAGCTCCTTTATGACGCTGCATGTTTTATAACGAGCAATTCTGAGACGGGAATTATTGGAAAGTATAAAGAGCCTTGCGAGGAACTTAACATCAAAAACTTCGCAATTTCATTGCATGCTAGAGCAGCAGCTTTCGCAAAGATCCAAAAATAGAATCCTACTCACCTCAACTGCTCCGCAAAATAGACGAGCGTCTTGCGGTAGACCTCCGAGCGATTCCACTCGCGCATCACCTGAAAATTCTGCGTGCCTTCGCCGAAAGGCTGGCCCTTCTGCCAGCCGTTGACCGCGAGCAAATTCGCGGTCGAGGCCAAGACATCCGGCACCGAGCGGCGCAGGTTCACATGCCCGTCGCCGTCGAAATCGACGCCGTACTTTATATAGGAGCTCGGCAGAAACTGCGTCTGGCCGATCTCGCCGGCGTAAGCCCCCAATAAATCCCGCTTCGAAAGATCGCCGCGCGCGATGATCTGGAGCGCCGCCAGCAACTCGCCCTGGAACAGATCGGTGCGGCGGCAATCGTGCGCGAGCGTCGCCAGCGTTTTCACCACCGGCAGCCTGCCGGTGTCGCCGCCGTTGTCGGTCTCCATGGTCCAGATCGCCATCACGAGTTCGCGCGGCACGCCGAAGCGCCGCTCCACGCGATCGAACAGCTTCTCGTGGCGCTTGAGCAACGCCTTCGCGCGCTTCACGCGCGCGGGCGTCACGCGCGAGCGCGCATAATCCTCCCACGAGCGCTTGAAAGTGTTGCGCTGGCGGCGGTCGAACGCAATCACCTTGGGGTCGTATTCGATGTCGTCGAAGGCTTCCGAGAGCACGCGCGCGGGAATGCCCTTCGCCGCCGCCTCGCGCCTGAACTCCGCGATGAAGCTTTCGAATTGCCCGCCGCATTTGGCGGCGGATGCCGGGGCGGCGAGCAAAAACGAGAAAACAAGAACCAGAAGAATACGCGCGGGCATATTCGAAAATCCTTACATCGTCATGCCCGGCCTTGTGCCGGGCATCCACGCCTTCTTTGAGGCAAATCTCGTAAGACGTGGATGGCCGGGATAAACCCGGCCATGACGAAGGTTAGGGTATGCGGCGCTCAGTTATCGAGGAAGCTTCTGAGTTTCCGCTTTTCAGTTGTCCAGAAAACTTCTCAGTTTTCTGCTGCGGCTCGGATGCTTGAGCTTCCGGAGCGCCTTCGCCTCGATCTGGCGGATGCGCTCGCGCGTCACCGAGAACTGCTGGC
>JAIEOG010000139.1 GCA_019750655.1 bacterium | reverse complement strand
GTCTTTCGGTGGCTTAGGGTCCATCAGAAAATCGGCAATCGAAAACGGCGGGTATTTGGTGTTCGCAGAGACAGTGAAGTGGAATTTTGGCTGTTTGAATTTAAACGTACCACTGCTCAAAGGCATACTCGGGACCTGAGCAACGGCAGAGACTGCCATCGCGGCAAGGACGAGATAGGTTTTGAGCAGGCGCATGCTTCCCCCTACGCACAGTGTCGTAGCAAGGATCCCTTAAAACGACTTGAGGGATTCGTCACGTCGAAAACAACAGGAAACACGCGCCGGGTAAGGCTTTCCGGAAGTGAAGACGCTCGTTAGAGCTTTTCAAGCTGATGCTTGAAGGGGTCCTTGAGTGGCCGAGGCTGTCTCAGTAGGTAGGGGAAGACATTCCTGGAGAGAAAGAGACAATGAAAAATCTATTCACAGCCTTGTTTTTAATCAGTGCCGCCGCACCCGCCTTTGGAAAAGAAGCTAAATGCCAGGTGGCAGATCAGAATAACAACGGGGCAAAACCGGTGGTGGTCGACGCCATTTCCGGCGCGTTCCAATACACTCACCAGGTCACGACCTTTGGGAACACCAAGATCTGGGTGGAACACCAAAAAGGAGATCAATTCGAGCCTGAGACCAGCCTAACGATGAACGTGGACGGGGTTGATTACGTTACGGTTCGCGTGAGCGAGAAGGGACTCTACCAAGTGAGAAACTCGCAGATCTTTCTGCAATGCTGGTTTGAGTAACTAGGAAACACTGACCCCGCGCAACGCGGGTTGTGTTTTGAGGACTTGGACGCCCGCCTTCTCCATCTCGCTGATGAGAGAAGCGCGGCGTTCGGGTTCGGTGAGCACCAAAATGCTGCCGCCTGCAGCAGCGCCGCAGACCTTAGCTCCTAAGACATTTTTCTTGGCGAGTGAGGCAAGCAAAGTATCCAGGCGAGGCGTGCTAACGCCAAAAAGCTCCTTACGGATCTTCCATTCCTGAGTCAGTAATTGGCCAATGCGCGCCCACGCCGGATCGGTTGAACGCAATTCTAAATCCAACGCTTCGGAGACGTCTTTGATGGCGAAAAGCCCCTGCAGGACACCCTTATCTTTTTCGACCGCGCCCTTATAAACTTCCCAGTTGCTACGGCCACTGTGGTGCTGTTCGCCCGAGAAGAGAACCACCATTCTGTCGGCGATTTCTTGCGTCAGTGCGGGGCGGTATTGCGTTTGGACAATCTCCCCTACCCGCGACTGGAAACAATTCAGACCACCAAACAGAGCTGCGAGGTAATCTTGCGTGCCCGTCGGCACTTCCAAAAAACCTGCTTCGATATCACGGATGGCGTGCGAAAGGCCCCATTGCCACCCCATTTCGGAGTGATCGTTGAAGAGACGCGAAATCCCGCGCAAAAGTGTCACCCCAAGCGACGACGAACCGCCCAGGCCACTCCCCATCGGCACACTCGTCTTCCAGCTGACTTTGACTTTCAGAGGCGGAAATTCTTTGCGGTAAGCCAAATAGCTCGCCAGAACAGCGACCGGAAAACGCAAGCCTGGATCGAGACGGCGGCACTCTTCTACCGTCGGTGGATTGTGAAAAACATGCGAAACACCTTGCGCAGAAGTGACTTCGACTTCGAACTTGTCGGAGCGGCGAGTTTCAAAACGGCTTTCTGCGAAAAGATCTAACGCGAGGTTGATCGTCTTTGCCCCTTGGGTCAGGCAAAACAGCGGCCAGAGATCCAATGTCCCTCCCGCTAAATCTACGCGAGTCGGTGCTGATACAGTAAAACGGCTTTCCATGAGTGTCCTCGCTCAGGGGATTTCGATCACGAGTTCTTCTTTTCGAAGATACCCTAAATGCTGGCGCACCGCTTGCTCTTGGGCAAGGGTGCTACCCTCTAAGCCTTTGAGTAACAGACGCATATCATCAAACTCCTGGAGCGCTTTTTCTCGGCGATCCGCAATTTCGATATTGTGGGTCTGCATGCGCTGCCAATCCATCCAACCACGGCGCGCAAAGATGCCCATGAAAACGAGCAGACCGGCCAAAATGGCAAACGGAAGACGAACAAAAAGTATGTAGCGGCTCATAAGGGGTATTCCAACATGCTGCGGGCACAAGGCGCCCTGGGTGGCGTTCTCAGACCTGGTGAATTTTGATGGTATTGGTGGAACCGTGGGCCAAACGAGGAAGTCCGGCTGTAATTACTATTTTATCCCCGGTGGAACAAAGTTTCAAAGCCCGTAGCTTATGCCCCACCGCATCAAAAACGGCCGTTTGCGTCATCTCACCTTGCTCAGGCAGGAAAACCGCCTCAACGCCCCATTTTAGAGACAGCTGGTGGTATGTCTCCATGCTCGAAGTGAGGGCCACAACCTGCGTCCAAGGCCGGCACTTCGAAATCAACAGCGCCGATTGGCCGCTCTCGGTTAAAACCGCAATCACCTTGGTATGCAGAATCGCCCCTAAGCGCACGGCGCTCTGGAGCAACCCCACCGCCATCTGCCCTTCTGGCGGCAGTTCCCATTCATTCCAAAGAATCGGCTGATCGTAGGGCTGTTCTTCCATCTGTTCGATGATCCGAACCATCATGCCCACTGCTTCCATGGGGTATTTACCCACGGCGGTTTCATTGGAAAGCATTACGGCATCCGCGCCTTCGACAATCGCATTTGCGACGTCCGAGGCTTCCGCACGAGACGGGCGCGGATTGTCCACCATCGACATCAACATCTGTGTCGCGATGATGGAAGTCTTGCCGCGCAGGTTGCATTTGCGCACCATGCGCTTTTGCCAGACCGGAACTTTTTCGTTGCCGACTTCTACAGCCAAGTCACCACGGGCAACGAGGATGCCGTCCGCAGCATCGATAATTGCCTCTAAATTCACCAAAGCATCGCGCTTTTCGATCTTTGCAATGAGCTTGCACTTCTTGCCGCGCGATTCAACGAAGCTCTTAAGATGCCGCACTTCTTGAGGCGTACGCACAAAAGACATCGCGATAAAATCCACCCCCTGTTCGAGGCAGAAGAGAACATCGCTGTAATCTTTGTCGGTAATTGCAGGCGCAGAGAACGAAGCTTCGGGGACGTTAATCCCTTTATTGTCTTTGAGCAGCCCGCCGATCACGACTTCGCAAAGAAGGGCCGTGCCCTCGCGATCGCGCGCACGCAGCTCCATGAGACCATCATCGAGCAAGACCGTATTTCCGGGGGCAACGTCATTGACGAATTCTTTGTAGCCGACGGGAATGACCGCGCGGCCGTCTTTGGTCAGCGATTGCGGCTCAAACTCCATCCAAACTTCTTGGCCGGCCTTGATTTCCATGCCGCCGCCGGGAACTTTGGCGACGCGGATTTTCGGGCCTTGGAGATCGGCGAGAATCCCGATCGGCTTACCGA
>JAIEOG010000362.1 GCA_019750655.1 bacterium | reverse complement strand
ACCTAGGCCTCGCGATTCTGTGCGCTCTGGGTTTCACTCTTTACGAAAATACGGTGGGTTTTTTCCTAGCTGCCCGCGGACGCTACTCCGCCAAACAAAGTCTTTTGGCCCTGGCCCGCCTGCCGACCGTTTATGCCGCGGCGACTGCGATTGTGCTGAATCTCTGCGGCGCTGAAGTCCCCACCCTGCTCGGGGATTTAGCGCAGCAACTCCGGGGAACTTACACAGTGCTGGGCATGTTCTTGGTGGGGATGAGTGCGGGGCGCGCAAAGTCGTTCCGCTTTGATCTCAAGCTTACGGCTTTGGGGTTGGGTTTTAAATTTATCGCTTGGCCGGTAGCCGTCGGCTTGGTCCTGGCGGTGAACCGGGGGCTTTACCCCTTTTATGATGCGCAGGCTTTGGCGGTATTCCCGTTAATGGCAGTCGTGCCGCTCCCCGCCGTCTCTGCAGCGGTCGCCGCGATCTTTGATTTGAAGCCGCAAGATGTGGCGGTGATGGTGTTGATCAGCACCGTATTGGCGCTGGGCCTCATTCCCTTGGAGTTGGCCGTATTCGCGTGGCTGTTTCCTTAGAGACCCCAATAAAAACTGAGGATTAGCGAGTAGTGCAGCATGGCCCCCACGAGCACTAAGCTGTGCCAGATTTCGTGGTAGCCGAAGAAGTCCGCAATCGGGTTTGGCCGTTCCCAGATATAGATGGCGGCGCCGATGGTGTAAGCCAACCCACCGCCCGCCAGGAGTGCGAAGCGCTCCCAGGACAGCGAGAAAAACACTTCGTTCAATCGGAGCGAAAGCGTCCAGCCCATCAAAACAAACAGGCAGGTACGCACGCTACGCGAACGCAACACGTGCGGCATATGGGAACGGAATGCGGTGTAGAAAATGCCGAGACCCGCAATCGACCAAATGAGGATGAGCAGGAAACTCCGCCAGGGGGGCGCTATCGCGCAAAGCACAAAAGGGGTGTAGGTGCCTGCAATAAAGAGATAAATCCCAACATGGTCCAGGTTCTCTAGGTAGAGGTGGGTTCTCGGACTGAGGTCGAATCCATCTCCCAGAAAGTGCGCTAGCGCGCTCGCCAGAAAAACCAAGCAGCCCGTGGCTAAGAAACCAAAACACGCCCAGTAATGTTCCGGGCCCGCATGGCTCGCCCGGGGCAAAAGCCAGAGGGCGCCCAACCACATTAGAAGCGCACCTACTAAATGTAGCTGAGCCGAGACGGTACGTTTAAAAAACAAAGGCCAGGTGTGATCCTTACGAAAGCGAATCATCCTTAAAAACTCCAAGAGGGATTGTAGGGGTGAATATGGCGTCCGACAAGTCAGAGACAGGTCAGAAAAGGCCAGCGATAGAATAAGATTACACGAACCCGCGAAAAACTATTAACACCCCAGGCCGCGGCGTAACCTCTCCTGCCGGATCAAAGCCAATTCACGCGTCGTTTGGCCTGCTACCGAAGTATTCTCTCGTGCACGCCGGACTAAGTACGGAAAAACCGCGCGCACAGGACCAAACGGAACGTACTTAGCTACTCGGTAATTTTCGGAGGATAGATTAAAACTTAAATGATCGCTCATGCCGAGCAATTGGGCGAAATACACCCGAGGGTCTTGGCGGGCGATCTGTAGTCGGTCCATTTCCTGAGCAAGGTGGAGCGTGGATTTCTCATTGTGCGTCCCTGCACACAAAGCCATCCGATCCAGATGCGCTAAAACAAAGTCCACAGCCGTATCAAAAGCCTCATCCGTTTTCGCTTTCGTGGCGTGGATGGGAGATTCCTTGCCCAAGCGTTCGGCTCGGGCGCGCTCTTTTTCCATATAAGCACCGCGCACGATCTTCAGCCCCACGAAAAAACCCTTTTCGCTGGCGTGTTTTTGCAAAGCCTTCAGGTGATTTAGGCTATCCACGCGGTACGTTTGGACCGTGTTATAGATGAGAGGCTCTTGCCGGTTGAAATGCGCCATCTGCTCATAGGCCAGATCGTCGACGGTATCTTGGATCCAGCTCTCTTCAGCATCGAAGAAAAGGCGCACCTTGGCTTCGGAAGCGTGGCGACAAAGTGCCGCTACCCGCTCGCGAGCGCGCGCCCATTCCGATTCTTCATCCGGTTCCAATAGGATTTCCTGATCGTGCTTTTCCAAAAGCGCAAAGCGCGCCAGCGCCGTCACCTTGAAAACACAGAACGGAATGCGCCGGTCTTGTGCCGCTAATGCAATGGTCTGGTGGAGGACGCGCGCATTCTGCGCAAAGGCCTCTTCGGATTGGCTGGCTTCAACGGAATAGTCCAGAATCGTTCCAATACCGAATTGGGCCAATCTATCGACAGTGCTAAGGCTTTCTTGCAAGTTCTCGCCGCCGCAAAACTGTCGAAAAACAGTCGCGCGGATTAACCATTCTACCGGCAGTCGCAGTGCCAAAGCCCAGCCCATGAGGCGAGTGCCCAAAGCCACCAACCACGGGTGTCCGATGAGCCGAAACAACCAGTACGAACGCTGCAAAGAAGCATCAGACTGGGAACGGAACGCGATTTCTGTATTCGTTAAAACCAGTGCCATAGCCACTAGCTTTCCCCCAAAAGCCCCGCCACTCGCTCCGCAAGCGCAAGGCTCGCGGTCAAACCGGGCGATTCAATCCCCAAACAATCCACCCAGTCTCTACTCGAACGCAGGTAAAAATCCGGGTGCGCTTTTCCGTCGATAAAAAGTTTTGGACGGATCCCTACCAGGCCCGGATCCATTTCCGCTCCCTTCAATGAGGGGAAATACTTTCGCGCGGCAACTTCAAAGGTCGGGCGCAGCGATTCCCAATCGCATTGGTAATGGCGCTCCAGACTTGCGGGATTAGATTCCCCACACCAATCGGTGTCAGGACCCAAGCGGACCTGGCCCGCCAGATCCAAAGTCACATGCACGCCGAGACCGTCCTTCTGTGGGACGGGGTAAATCAACCTCGAAAACGCATTCTGTCGGCCGCGCACAGCGAAGTAACGCCCGCGGCAAAAGCGGTGCTCGTAGCGCTGCCCTCCGGCCGCAAGGTTGGCCAATTGCGCCGCACCTAAGCCGGCGGCATTGATCACGCTGCCCGCGAGAATTTCGAGCTGTTCATCGCCATTTTGCAGAGTGAGCAACCAGCCTCTGGGATCTTTTTCGACGCTCAAGACAGAGTGGTTGTAGAGGAGTGAAACTTTCTTGGCTAAAGCTTGGTTCTCTAGTGCTTTCATGAACGCATGAGAATCGAGGATGCCTGTTCCTGGAAAAAAGGCTCCCGCTACCGCTTCGACGTGTGGCTCCTCGGCGACGACCTTGTCGCGGTCCCAGAACTCACAAACTACGCCGACTTCCTGCGCATGGTTAAGCAAGCGGTGCAAAG
>JAIEOG010000137.1 GCA_019750655.1 bacterium | reverse complement strand
GATACCTCGCTATCGTTATGCGCCACTACCCCCGATTTGTGCCGCGGGACCTCGTCGATGCCTACTTGCCGCAACTCGCCCCCGCGCCCGACTTATTTCGGGAGTTTAAAGATCTCGAACGCTCGACGGGCGCACACGATGCAGCCTTCGCGCAGGTGAAGTACGAGAGCCGCTTTACCCTCCAACCCGAGGGCGAATCCGCATTGTCAGACCTCAGTGAGCGCGCCCGAGAGCAAGACGTCTACCTTCTGTGCCAATGTGCTTTGAACCAGAAGTGCCATACCGATCTGCTCTTAATCCTCGCAGCTCATCGCTGGCGCGCGCCCACGCCGATGTTGCGCCTGCGCTACCCCGACTTTGTGGTCTAGATTCTTGCCTTTTGCTCTCCGGTAGGGGTGAATGTGCCAAAGGGGATTTCATGGGATCGGTTTTAGCTCTCGCTTTAGCTTTTTTGCTCTCCACCGCAGGCGCTAGTGACGAAGACATGGTGCAAGAGCGCTGCCTCGTGAAATACACCCTCTATAGTGGCGGCCAGGACTCGGAAGTCACGGTCGACTTATGCACGGTTGGATTTCTCAATGCCACACCGGCCACCCTTCCTGGAAAGCCAATCGACGCCGGATCCCGCATGGCTGGTAAGTTCGTCTGGGAAAAAGCCGTGTTTCGCAAACTCGACAAACCTGCCACGCACCAAGAATGGCTCACGATGCAAGCCGATCTCGATGCACGTGCCACTAAATCCTTTGTCGTATTCCCCCTCTGGCAAGGCGATCCGGATAAGGCGACAGCTTCCCTCATCACAACGCACCTCACTTTGCTTTTTAAAGATGAAGAGGCAGCGGCCCGCTTACCAGACCTAGAAACCAAATGGGCCATCAAACAATCGCGCAAAAGCACCACGGTCGCTAATCGCTTCACGGCGGAATTGGGTGCAGAGTCGAAATTCTCGCCGCTCGAAGTGGCAAATCGCCTCTACGACACTCAGCTTTTTTCCTGGGTGCAACCCGTCCTAGTTTTTGAAATGCAGATCCGCCGCTAATCAGGTTCAGACGTGCGGGCGATCCCAGATCCAGCGCGGGATCTCGGGCGCTTGGTAAGTAAGAACTTTCGACAAGGCTTCATCGACACTACCGGCCACTTGGATCAGATCGCGATTTTGGGGGCGCAGAAAACCATTCGCGACTGCTTGATCGAGAAACGTTAAGAAGCCGTTATAGAAGCCCGCCGTGTTGAGTAACCCCATAGGCTTGGCGTGCATGCCGAGTTGCGCCCAGGTGAGAATCTCACACATTTCATCGAGCGTCCCGAAGCCGCCCGGCAGAGAAATAAAAGCGTCGCTCAACTCTGCCATCAGAGCCTTGCGCTCATGCATCGTGCTCACGATATGCAACTTCGTCAGTCCTCGGTGGCTGACTTCGCGATCGACCAAGTGCTGTGGAATAACGCCGACGGCTCGCCCGCCACGTTCGAGGACAGCGTTGGCAATCTCGCCCATCAACCCCACGCTGCCACCCCCATAAACGAGCCCCAGCCCGCGATCCGCTAAGGCATGGCCCAGCTCACGGGCTTGTTCCGCAAACAAAGGGTTAGTTCCAGTATTGGCGCCACAAAAGACGCCGACCGAGTGCAAAGACATGGGACCCGGCTTAGCAACAAAGCAAGCTAGCGTCCAGTCTGGTGCGAGCAACATAGATTAACACAGGATTTCCAATAGTTATGCGACCACCTCTCAACCACTACGTGCATAGTCTGTCGCTCTGTGCTAAAGACCGCCCTTCGGAGGAAGCAATGGCGAATCAAAATGACTTCGAAAATGTGGTGAAAAAAGCAGCAGAGGGAGCGGTGCAATTTGCAGACTCTCTGCCAGATTTGAACGCGGATACCGTCGAAGACGTCTTACAAAAAGGCCGCGATTTGGTACGCAAGAACCCCGGCGTCGCGATTGCCGCAGGCTTTGGCGTGGGGCTCCTCATCGGCGTGTGGCTGAGCCGCCGCGACTAGTATGCAAACCGATCCTACCACTCTCGTGAATGGCGCTTTTGAAGACGCCAAGAAGCTTGTCGCGTTGGAAACGCAGCTTTTTAAGCTCGAACTCCAGCAGCAAGTGCAGCGCATAGTGCGCGTGGCAGCGCTCTTCGCCGTGGCCCTTGCGCTGCTTTTACCGGCGGGGATTTTGTCGGCGATGGCACTCGCTTCGACACTAGCGCAATGGGCACATTGGCCTGACGCCGCTGCGCAGTGGTTTGTCGCGGCTGCTTTTGCACTCGGCGCAGCAAGCGCTGTCGGAGCCATCTATTGGACCTGGCACCGCTCTTGAAGGAGAAACGCTCCATGGAACAACGGGAATTTTTAGAAAAAGAAATCGAACAAACCACTCGCGAGCTCAAATACAAACTCGGCGAGCTTGAGCAGCAGACTCGGCACAAGGTCGATGAAATCACCGAGGGCGTTACGAAGACTGTTCAGGGCATCAGCGAGGGTGTCGAAAAACTTTCGCTTAAACACCAAATCGAAACGCGGCCCGCAACCGTCATCGCCGCTTCGGTCGGAGCCGGGGTCCTTGTTGGCCGCCGCATGGGCCGTCGCCCTGCACGCACGGTCGGCGCAGCTCCCGTCCGCTCGCCAGGGGTGTTTGCACGCATGGGCGGCGCCGTAATGCCTCTCGTTTGGGGTGTCGGAGTGAATGCCGTGGCCACCTGGGCCCGGCGCAAATACCCAAAATCCGCCGATGCTATCAACCTCATCGAGACAGCGGTTATTACCAGGCTCTAGTACAAAGTAGCCACTTGCGGCAGGATTTTACCTGCGTTAGCGTTGCGCCATGGGGCTTTCGGGGAAATTCTCAGTCCGCACCATCACCGTTTTAGCAGCCGTGTTCGCTCTTCCAGTGTTCGCCGGCAATCGCTTGCCCGTAAAGAGCGAGACCGGACCCAAAAAACCCGTTTTTTCTTCAAAGCTAGACTTCCAGTTCTGCCGAGCGGCACTGGTGGGAGCCACGCCGGCAGCCACCCTGCACGACGGGATTGCGACGAACATGGTTCGGGAGCGCATCTCGGGGATTCGGGCAGCCCTACAACGCGGAGAACCGTCGAACGCCTTCTTTGCGCCCCTGGGCCTCGGTGACTTCCCCACAGCTCTCAATATCTTGCCACTGACACATGCGCTGGACGCTGTGGAAATGCTACTCGACTTTGAGTCGCGGGTTTATGTGCGCTGGGTCCACGCTCTGAATCTCGACGAAGCAGCTTACGAATGGAATCAAGAAAGCGCGGCGCTCTTTGAGGAAATCCGCGAAGAGACCCACCGCAGCCTCGAAAATAGCGGCCAGCTTTA
>JAIEOG010000257.1 GCA_019750655.1 bacterium | reverse complement strand
AGAACAAGCCCGCTTACGCTGGGAAGAAACACGCCGAGGGCGCGCTTTGTTCCTCATGAATGGCCGGCTCTGGTGCCAAGCTACAAAAAGCTACCGCAGTTTTGAAGCGAAGGCCGTGCCTCTGCGCAACCGTGATGGGTCCATACGTGAATGGGTCGGAACTCTCGTGGATGTCGACGAGCGGCGCAAGGCGGAAGAGGAACAACAAAAGTTTAAATTCCTGGCGGACAACGCCAACGACGCTTACTTGCTAGCCAACCGTTCTTCGGAGATCGTCTACGCCAATCCCGTTGCTTGCGAGCTTCTAGGCTACACGCACGAAGAACTGCTGGGCCTCTCACTCTCGCGCATTGAGCGCGACCACGATCGGTCGCGTTTTGATCAGCTCTTTGCCCAACCGGCCGGGACTCGCATTCCGCCTTTTGAATCGTCCTACGACAAACGCGACGGCGGTTCGGTGCCCGTTGAAATCAGCGTCTCGCGCCTTAATTACCTCGGGGATGAATTTATTTTCGCTGTCGCTCGCGATATTACGGAGCGCCGGGCTGTCGAACAATCGTTACGGATGCACGCCGAGGAGCTCGCGCGGTCCAACCGCGAGCTGGAACAGTTTGCGTATGTTTCTTCGCACGATCTGAAAGAGCCACTGCGCATGGTCACGGTGTACGTGCAGATGCTGCAAAACCACCTCTCCGGAAAACTCGACGATCAGGCGGCCGAATACCTCAACTACGCCGTCCAGGGTTCGCGGCGCATGTTAGCGCTGATCAACGATCTGCTCTCCTATTCGCGCCTGAGCAAGGAAGTGGCGCCTTTTACCTCGGTATCTTGCGGCGAAGGCATCCAAACCGCTGTCCAGAACCTGCGGGCGGCCATCGAGGAAACTGGCGCACAAATCGACATTGCGCCGCTACCGCGCGTCCTCGGCATCCAAAGCCAGATCAGCCAGCTTTTCCAAAACCTCATCAGCAACGCGCTTAAGTTCCGAGCTGACCGCCCGCCCCTTATTTCCGTCACCGCCAAGGAGGATGGGGAGTTTTGGGTGTTTTCGGTGATCGACAATGGCATCGGCATCCAGCCGCGCTATCTCGATCGCATCTTTGTCATTTTCCAAAGGCTCCATACGGCCCAGAAGTACCCAGGGACCGGGATTGGGCTATCTATTTGCAAGAAAATCGTGGAGAACCACGGCGGCCGGATTTGGGTAGAATCCAGTATTGGGAACGGCTCGGCGTTTCATTTCACGCTTCCCCGTGCGGTGGCGACGGCACAGCCCGTAGCTACCCCGTTAAGAAAGGAGATAGTCTATGCCTCGGTCCCAGCGGCCCATTAAAATGCTCGTCGTCGAAGACAACCCCGGCGATGCGGTTTTGTTCCAGGCATTTTTTAGCCAAACAGAGCGCCGCACAGAGTTTCTCCATGTGAGCGATGGGGAGGAAGCCCTCCAGTTTCTCCGCCGGGAAAACAAGTACCCGAACGCCCCACGGCCCGACCTTATTGTCGTCGACATCAACCTTCCCCGCATTGACGGCAAAGAAGTGGTCCGCGAAGTGAAGAAAGACCCCGACCTGCATTCAATCCCCGTGATTGTGCTGACGAGCTCGGAAAATGAGGAAGATATTCGCTGCTGCTACGAGTACGGCGCTAACTGTGTTTTAATCAAAGCCGCCGATGTCGAGGGAGCGGCCCAAGTATTCGAATTGCTCGAACATTTCTGGGTAAACACGGTGCGGCTGATGCCGGACCCGACTGCTTCGCCCCCCTTGATGCGTCTGGCGTAGGGTGCTAAGCGTAACCCGCCGAATGAAGAACGAACCGAAACACCTGTCCCGCCTGGTTGCTGCGTGCCTTATTGTTTCCGCCTGCATTAGCATCTGGAGCCTGCTTTCCTTGCGCAAAGCGCTCGAAGACAGCGCGCGCACCACGCAGGAACACGTCGCGCGCCTAACGCAGCTTTCGGAATTGCGTCTCTGGGCGCACCGCCTGGCGGCCCATAGCCGTGGGTACCTGCTCACGGGCGATCCTCGCCTGCGAGAAGCGGCTCGCGAAGCGGCCGTCGAGGTCCAAGAGTCTATTCAAAGGCTCCAAACCCCCCGCAGTTCTCAGACTATTGCAAAGCAGATCGACGAATTTCTCGCGGACTGGACGACCTTTGCCGAGGCTTTCGAGAACCTTCTGCAAATGAAGGAGACGGCCCCGCAAAAGCAGGTCGTAGAGCGATTTCGCTCAGAGCTCACACCCCTTACCGCGAAGTGGATGGCTGCGCTCCAACGTGTTTCCGAGACTGCCTCGCAAGAGCACGGCGCGCAGTACCATGCGGCCAACCAACGCAGCCATGAATACCTAGGGCTTATTCTGACGCTGCTCATTGCGAGCCTGTTCCTCGTCTTAGCGCTGTTCTGGCTCAACCTACGGCGGCTCGCCAACTTGAATCGTGCTTTGCAAAAAGAAACGATGCGCACCTCCGAACTCGTGCGCCGTTTCCACTTAGCAGAACAAGCCGCGGATCTGGGCATCTGGGAATGGCAGCCCAGGGAAAATCGCCTCATCTCGTCGGCGCGTTGCGAAGCGATGTTGGGATACGCCGAAAAAGAGATCGGCCCTAACTTCGAAAACTGGCTGCAGATCACGCACCCAGAAGACCGTGATCGTCTCGCAAACCAGTGGCGGCAGTTTGATGTCACTCGCAAAGGTTCGTTCCAGCTTGAAAACCGAATGAAGTGCAAAAATGGCACTTACCGCTGGATTCTGTGCCGCGGCAGTTACGAAACCAACGAGGCCGGCACGTTGCGTGTGATTGGGGCCAATATCGACATCACGGACAAGAAAGAAATTGAAGGCCGGCTGAATCGCCTCGCTGAAGAGCTCAAGAAGTCCAATACCGATCTCGAGCGCTTCGCGTATATCGCTTCGCACGATCTCAAAGAACCCCTGCGCATGATCTCCACTTACCTGGGGCTTTTGATGCGCCAGTCGGGACACAAACTCGACGACAAAGAACGAGAATATGTCGGCTTTGCCTTGGAAGGCGCGCAACGTTTGAACGGATTGGTCGATGCGCTCTTGCGTTTCAGCCGCTTGGGCCATGACCGCGCCGGGTACGAAACTGTCGACGTGGAACGCGTGGTCAAAGACGCGCTCACGGGATTGGAAACCCTCGTCAGGGACTCAAAAGCGCAAATCGAGATCGCGCCTCTTCCCACGGTTTGGGCAGATTCCGGGCAGCTCACGCTTGTGTTCCAAAACCTGATTTCCAATGCCTTGAAATTCCGCAAACCCGAACAAGCACCGCACAT
>JAIEOG010000340.1 GCA_019750655.1 bacterium | reverse complement strand
CTCACGCCGCCAGCTCGAACAGCATAAGTCTCTGGTTCAGGATGCGATTATCCGCACAGCCCAAGACCAGGACTTTGAATCGCTCCGGACCCTAGCCGGTAAGCTGTACTTCAAAGAAGCCGTGGTGAATGCCATTAACACGTCGCTGCGTTCGCCCATCATCCGCGACGTCCACCTGGCCTCGTTCGCGCTCCAATAAGCCCTTAACAGCCTCAGGGACTTTTCTTTGAAATCCCTAGGGGTTCGTCGTATCCTCACGGACCGGAAAGGGGCCCGTGTTGGAAAGCCAAAAGAAATGGTCTCGCGAGTATTTACCGTTCATCTATCTGGTGATCGCGCTTTTTGCTCTACGCTATTCCCTAGTCGAGCCCTATGTCGTCCCGACGCCCTCTATGGAGCCCACTCTAAAAAAGGGGGATCGACTTTACGCCCTGAAATGTGCCTATGATTTGCGTTTCCCGTTCACGGATTGGGTGCTGTTCAAATTCAAACCCGTGAAAAAAGGGGATGTGATCCTATTCCGTGCCCCGCATGAACCAGATAAGATTTACGTGAAACGCGCCGTAGCTGTAGCAGGCGACACCATCCAAGTGGTGGATGGCTCACTCATTGTGAATGAGCAGCCCGTGCCGATGGAGCCGTGGCCAGAGCGGTCGGTGATGTACGACATCGACAACCGCGATGACAAATCGCTCTTTGTCGAAAACGAGAACGTGAAGCACTACTCGATTTTGGATAACCGCCGCCCGAACGACCGGAACTTTGGTCCCGTGGTTGTACCCACAGGCAAAGTTTTCGCGATGGGCGATAACCGCGACCAGAGTTTTGATAGCCGCGGCTGGGGGTTCGTACCTGAGGAAAACCTCAAAGGCCAAGCGATGTTTATTTGGTTCTCCAGCTGGGACTGGAAAGTCCGCACCGAACGGATAGGAACTGTAGTGCAGTAACGGCATGAACGCGGACTTTACCCACTTACACCTCCACAGCCAGTTCAGCTTACTCGACAGCACGATCCGCCTCGACCCTCTCTTCCAGGCCGCTAGTGATGACAAGATGGAAGCCGTGGCGCTCACCGACCATGGCAATATGTTCGGCGCGCTGGATTTCTATCTCAAAGCGAAAGAATTCAAAATTAAGCCCATTCTGGGTTGCGAGCTCTATGTCGCGCCTCAGAGCCGCTTGATGCGCGGGACGCACACGAGTGGCGACGACGAAGTCGCGCCTTATTCTACGGCGCGCTCAGGGATGAGCCATCTCATTCTGCTCGTCCAAAATGCGACGGGCTACGCGAACCTTTGCAAACTCGTGAGCTCTGGTTTCTTAGAAGGTTTCTACTACAAACCCCGTATCGATAAAGAGATTCTGGCCAAACACACCGAAGGCCTGATTGCGACGTCGGCTTGCCTCAAAGGCGAAGTGACGAATTACTGCGTGCTGGGCGATATGGATCGCGCACGCGAAGCTGCTATCTGGTACCGCGATCTTTTCCAAGGGCGCTTTTACTTGGAGATGCAGCAGAATGGTTTGCCGCAGCAGATGATGGTAAACGAGCGCTTCCAGCAGCTCTCCAAAGACCTCGGCATCCCGCTCATCGCAACAGCCGACTGCCACTACATCAAAAAAGAACAAGCCCCGATGCAAGAAGTCCTCATGGCGATCCAAACGGGTCGCATGGCGGATGAAGGCACGGGCCTAAAGAGCGACGAGTTTTATTTCAAGCCGCAGGCGGTGGTGAAGGAAGAATTCAGCCACTGCCCCGAGGCCGTCGCCAACACCATGGAAATCGCGCGCTCCTGCAACTTCGATTTTGAATTCGAAGACGCCAAGGGCAAAAAGATTTACCACTTCCCGAAATTCGATCCGCCAGGCGGAAAATCACCGGAAGATTTCCTGCGCGATCTTTCGCTCAAAGGCCTTCAAGACCGATTGTCCGCCACCCAAGCGGCGAGTGAAAACCCGAAGCCGATGGAGGAGCTGCAAAAACCCTACGTCGAGCGCTTGAACCGAGAGCTCGGTGTTATCATCGACATGGGCTTTACGGGCTACTTTCTCATCGTCGCGGATTTCATTAGCTATGGAAAAAATAACGGCATCCCCGTGGGCCCGGGCCGCGGATCCGGCGCGGGGAGTCTCGTGGCTTATGCCCTGGGCATTACGGATCTCGATCCGCTCGAGCACGGGCTAATCTTTGAGCGCTTTCTAAACCCAGAACGTATTTCTCTTCCTGACTTTGACGTCGACTTCTGCATGGACAAGCGCGATCGCGTGATCGACTACGTGTCCAAGAAGTATGGCAGTGATTGCGTCGCGCAGATCGTGACGTTCGGTAAACTGCAAGCGCGCGGTGTAATCCGCGACGTGGGTCGGACCTTCGGCATTCCCGCCGTGGAAGTCGATAAGATCGCCAAGCTCGTCCCCGAAACACTGAATATCACCTTGGACGAAGCTTTCGAACAAGAGCCTCGCTTGCGCGCGCTAACAGAACAAGATCGCCGCTTGGCGCAGCTTTTCGAAGTTTGCCGCACACTGGAAGGCTTACCGCGGCACGCTTCGATCCACGCTGCCGGCTTGGTAATTTCCAATCGCCCGATGGTGGAGCACTGCGCGCTAACGCGTGGGAAGAACGACGAGCTAGTAATTCAGCTCGACATGAACAATGCCGACCGCATTGGGCTAATCAAATTCGACTTCCTGGGTCTAAAGACGCTGACGTTCCTCCAACGCGCGGAAGAACTCATTCACAAACGCCACCCGCACTCAAGCTTCTCTCTCACGGGCATCGATATCACCGATAAGAAGATGTATGAGATGCTCGCTCGCGGCGACACCTTAGGCGTGTTCCAGTTAGAAAGTACTGGGATGCAGGACCTAATGAAGAAGGTGAAGCCCGACTGCTTCGGCGATATCGTCGCGAGCAACGCCTTGTACCGTCCCGGCCCGCTGGAAAGCGGCATGGTCGACGACTTCATCAACCGCAAACACGGCAACACGCCCGTGGTTTACGACTTCGAAGAGCTGCGCCCCATTCTGCACGAAACCTATGGCGTTATCGTGTACCAGGAGCAGGTGCAGCAGGTTGCCATGCGCCTTGCGAGCTACACCGCCGGTGCCGCCGACTTGCTCCGCCGCGCGATGGGGAAAAAGAAGCCCGAAGAAATGGCGAAGCAGAAAGAACGCTTCGTTAAAGGCGCGGAGGCCAACGGGTTCAACCTCGCAAAGATCGAGCATCTTTTCGAGCTCATGGCCAAGTTCGCAGGGTACGGCTTTAACAAATCCCACGCCGCCGCCT
>JAIEOG010000239.1 GCA_019750655.1 bacterium | reverse complement strand
CCTGGCACGCCAGTTACGCATCCTATAAACCCGGTTCCGGAATCGCTAGTTCGCGGGCGATTGAATGCCCGGCTCGGCAAGAGGCGAAGCGACCGCTCGCACGCAAGAGACTCGTTCCCAAAAATGGCTCAAGACGTGGGTCTTCATCTCAGTCGCTAGCGCGCCCACTTTACCCCCGTTTTTTTCCAGCTTAGAAAGCCAGGGGGTTACAGGTCTGCGGCCATTGAAATGGTGGGAAAAGAGAATCACTTTTCGGGCGAACTCTGAGTCCAGAAGCAGCATCCGTTCCAGGAGCTCAACGGTCAAAAAGAGTTTCCCGTGTGAAATCAAAACAGCAGCGGTGGTGGCGGCTGCTTCCATTGAAATCGGCGACGCGCTGTCTTGGACAAGGGCGTTGGCGCTATGCCAATCGCCGGTAGACAGGATCTCAAGCCACTTCGCCCTCTGGCCTAGCTCACCCGGGACTTCACACAGTTTGCGTAAGTGATCCTGCTCGGTTTTCACTAAACCGCCCATCCACTGGAGTATCCTAGAGCGAATGCACGGGTAGTTGTCGTACCAATCTGCGATCTCGGTACCTTGAGCTAAAAACAAGCCGGTTAGCGCCGTTACGGGAAGTAGGCTGGCTGCACGAACCAATTTCTCGCGGCGTTCCCAATCTTTCTCCTCCGCCAGGGCTGAAAACAGCGCCTGGTGATAGGCCTCGCTAGTTACTATTTCAAAAAAAACGAGGCCGTGTCTGTTGAGTAGGGGATAGGGAAGCTCCTTTGAAGCGAGAAGGATTTCTTTTCGGGTGATCCATTTGAGCAAAGTCGTCCGAGCTAAGTCGACTTCTTTCCGCCCGATCTGAGGGGTGCTTGAAAGGTCGTTGTATTGATCTGCGGCACGCAACAGGGCGGCGGCGGCTTGTAGGCTAACGTGTGGGTCTTCATTTGTGAGGAGGCCACTGAAATAGGCTTTGAAATGAGTGGTTCCCGTTTGGGTTACCAGCTTTTTTCGCAACTCGACTCTGCTCGGAAGCTTCCTGCCCATGTAGTAGAGAAAGCCACCCGCCGAGGCGAACAAACGGTGGACGCGTTCTCTCAACCGTCCCTCGAGGGTCGGGAGCCTCAAGGCGAACGTTAGGAGAGCGGCAATCCCTGTGGGGTGGGCTAGTAGTGCCTCAGCTCCTCCCTCGTCCCAGAGAAGTCTAGCCTGAGAGCGGACTCCAATGTGGGACTTGAATTTTAGGGCAAAATCCTCGAGCTGCACCACTTGGCGTGCAACGCTCCAAGCTTCGCCCCAGTTCTGGATGGGCCTTAGAAAAACCGGAAGCTCGACTCTCCCGGGCCCCTGACAGTAGAGCGCCGAGAATCTTTCCCAGTCGATCGTATAATAACCTTCTTCATAGCCTTCAAGGAGCCCACGCACGATGATCTGCTGCAAGTGCCGCGGCTGTTCTTTGAAGTAGGACCAGCCTTGATCAAAATCCGCGGGTGACGTGAGCAATGTGATTACAATCCGTGCTTTTAACAATTCACTCGGAAGGTTTCGCAGCACCCACTGAAAAGTTTCCTGACACCCTTCGGGCATTGGTTGGTGGGCCATCTTCCAAGCGAGGCAGGCGGTTAGTTTGTTGTTGGTAGAAGAGCTTTCCCAAAACCGCACCAGCATCTGGTGCCATTTGGCATGTTTCTCTGGCAGGTTTTTAAAACTTCCCAATGCATGAGCGAATCCGGAGGAAAGAGTGAGTAGAACAAAGACATCCTCCACGTGGTGAGAGTTTCTCTGAAGGATACCCTCGATTGTTTCGATTTTAGGGCTTTGGGGAGATAGGGGAAAGGTGTCTAGCCTTCCTATGTTTGTATGAATCAAGCGCCAAGGGCGTTCCAAGCCGGCCTCGGCACATGTTGAGGCCAACAGCGCAATTATCAGTACAGCGGTTCGCAAGAAAAACACCTCTTGGGAGAAGACCAGGCATTTAGCAATAGGCTGGAGGGCGCGCAAGGCTCTTCCATTGCCTTTTAGAGGTTCAGTTCGCTATGGCTAAAGGATGGATAGCAGTCGCTTGCAGTATTTTCGCGCGGTTTACGAGACGGGGAGTATCCGAGAAGCGGCGGAGGCCTTGCGGCTTTCGCCGGCGGCACTTTCCAAGGCTATCAAGCTTCTAGAAGAAGAAACGGGTTTGGAGCTCATCACACCCGCGGGCCGGGGCATCGCGATTACGCCCGCTGGCCGTAAACTCGCCGAACGCGCCAAGCCCGTTCTGGATAGCTTGAATGGCTTGGTAGGGCAGATCCGTGACGAGCAGAAGGCCGCCTCTGAGGTGGCACGGATTGGATCTTTCGAAGTGTTCACGACGTATTTTCTGCAGGCGTTGATCCCGCACCTGCCACCTCCTGCGCAGATTTTGTTGCGTGAAGTGGTTCCCGGGGAAATGGAAAACGCGCTTGTCGCCGGGGAAATCGATTTTGGAATTACTTACCTGCCGATCCCTACCGCGGGTGTGGATCACACCAAAGCGGCTTCGGTGCGCATGGGGATTTTCGCGGGTCGAGGGAGTTTTACCGGAGTACCTTTCAGCGAAGTGCCTTTTGCGATTCCCGTGCAGCCGCTACAAGGCATTCCGAATAAAGTGCAGGGATTGGATGGCTGGCCGGATGGGAAGGTCGATCGCTCGGTGGCGTTTCGCGTAACCCTCATGGAGTCGGCCCTCGAACTTTGCCGCTCGGGCCGAGCGGCTGCCTACTTGCCTACCTTCATTGCGCACTTGCACAACCGCAATGCGCGTTCGGAAAAACAATTGGTGGAGCTTCCAGCGCCTAAGGGGTTGAGTGTGTCTCCGCAGCCGGTCTATGTCGCGCGCCGCAAAGGGGATCCGGAAGGAAAAACGCTGAAGATCATCGCCCGAGCTTTGCGAGAGGTTTGCGCGGTATAAAAAAAGGGCAAAGCCCGAAGGCTTTGCCCCTTGGAAAGTATGTAAATTACGGAGTAGCTTTTTTCGTCGCCATCCCACGCCAGCTGACTTTGATCCCGTTCGGGAGCTCAGTGCTGGGTGGAGCTTCGTTCATGCCGACCAAGTAGATCTTGTCGCCATCGAAGTGGAACGTTTCCGCCATTGCACCGATCTTGACCTGGCATTCGGTTTTAGCGCAGGTGCCCCAGCCGCCGGTTTTGCCGTGGGCTACAACGTCGAAGAAGCCATTCTTCGTCAGGTTGGCGCTCCACGTGTGCTTGAACGTGTCGCTCTTGCCACCGGGGTAGTTCAGCGTAAGCGATTCGTCGATATCCCAA
>JAIEOG010000296.1 GCA_019750655.1 bacterium | reverse complement strand
TTTAGCATGGCCTGCGGGATTCCAAAATGCGTTCAATAATGTGAGCTGCTATGGCTCTCGGTGCGCTGCTGCAGGGTCTCAATCAATAAATAGTGGAGGCTCCTACTATTACAACCCCCTCATTGCTTATACGGACGACGGTGGTGCGAGTTGGTCCTACCCGGTAAGCGTAAACGATCCCCCCCTTACCCCAAGCACGGGTAGCACAGGGTTTTACGGTGTGAGCTGCAGCGCAGAGGCTTGCGTTGCGGTGGGACAACAAGTCGATTCCCCTCTGATAGCACGGGCCGCCGCCGAAGGAACATGGGAGTATATCGTTAACAATGCGAGTCTAGTCCCGGCGGATTTGTCTGCCAGCATCCTAAAGAGCGTGGGCTGCAGCGACTCGGCCTGCGTTGCTGTCGGTGATTACAGTGACAATCTGGGCACGCCCTCTCGCTTCCCGTATATCGTTACCTCTACTGACGCAGGCGCAAGCTGGACCTATACATACTCCAGTACGAATCAACCCACCTTTTTCCAAAGTAATGGTTATTTGAACGACGTGAGCTGTAGCGGTTCTCGCTGTGTCACCATTGGAGACTACCTAAATACTTCTAACGTTACTGTCCCGCTTTTTCTTTACAGCACGAGCTCGGGAACCATGTGGACTCAGGGAAACTATACCCTGCCCACCGGAATAACCCGAGGCTGGTTTACGAGCGTGCATTGCGAGGGGCGCGAATGCTATGCCAGCGGGGGCCATATGAGTGGCGCAGTAAGCTATCCCTTACTCGCTCGCAGCATCGATGGTGGCAAAAACTGGAGTAACCCAATCAGCTCGACTTCTATCCCATCTCTGCTTTCTCCTTTCGCCGATAGCATCGGCTTTCGATCGGTGGGGTTTAGTTCGCAATGACTCCTCACGATCCCCAGCCAGTTTTCGAACTGCTCTTACGGCACCACGCGAATCAGCCCCGGTTGAAAAATACCCAGCCGAAGAACCGCTTCTTTACATTGGACGAGTACGAACGGGAGATTTTTCCTGCGGGCTATCCGGCTCTTTTTCCATTCCTGCCGGAAGAATACGACTTTGAGAGCCTCGTGGATCGCTTGACTGCCGGTGTTAGCCAAACCGAAGCCCGCGCAACACACTTTAAATCTGGTGAAGCGTATCTTTTGCGAAACCGGGATCGAAAGCCCCTCAAAGACTTAGTGGCCGCCGCAAAAGCGAAGCCCGGCGAGAAACTCTATCTGGGAAATTTTCCCGTAGAAAACTCTGTAGCTGAGAAATTACTCGGAAAAGCTGTAGCGGAAACTCTACATGGACTCCCCTTGGATCCGCCTTCTGGCTGGATCAGCTTCCTGCCGACAGCAACGCCTCTTCACAAAGATGGTTCGGATAATTTTGCCTTCTTGCTGACGGGCGGAAAACGCTGGCATGTGTTCCCTGTGCGCGATGCTCCGGAGCTCGACTACCGCCCGCTCCCGATGCAGCACAACACGGAATACCGCATCAGCTACCGCTCCGACGCCCACCCGACTTCAGAAGCTTTCTTCCAAGCCACCCAGCTCCGGCCTCTGGTGATTGAACAGAAAGCCGGGCAGATGCTTTACCTCCCCGCTGGCTGGAGCCATTACGTCGACTCCGACGCACATTCCGTAATGCTGAACTTCTGGTACGAGCCCAGAGCGTTTTCCCAGCTCGTAACTAGACGCCTCACCCCGGGGTCAGGTAAATAGGAGCAATGGCACGACCAAGCACCGGAACACTGACTCCCTGGGGCCCTGAAAAGAAGCTGCGCTGGTTTCTCAACCAGAAGATCCAGCGCTCTTACCACGATGACGTGCTCGTCCGTTTAAAGGCGCTGCGCCTCGAAGGTTTCCAAACCGAGCAGTATGGCGCACTGACTTTGGACCCTGAGAAATTTCCTGTGTATGCCTTGCGCGTGACGGCTCCCTCGCGATCTAAGCCGACAGTGCTAATCACTGGAGGCGTGCACGGCTATGAAACAAGTGGCGTCAAAGGCGCGCTGCAGTTTCTTGAAAACCACGCCACGGACTACGCCGCGCATTTCAACCTCGTGGTTTTTCCCTGCGTTAGCCCTTGGTCCTATGAAACTGTGAACCGCCTCGATCCAATCATGGAAAACCCCAATCGCGAGTTTAAAGCGGAAGGCAAAGCAGAAGAATCTCGGTTGGTGATGCAGTACTTGGCAGGACTCAACCAAGAGTTCGATGGCCACATCGATCTGCACGAAACCACCGATAGCGATCGCGTGTTTCTGCCCGAAGAGTATTCCAAAAATGGGCTCGCGCTCGAAGCGAAGGATGTCGATATCCCCGACGGGTTTTACCTTATTGGGCAAAAAGGCTTCGTCCGCGCCGAGCTGGAAAAATCCATGCTGGATTCCGTACGAGCCGTCAGCCATGTCGCGAAGGCTAATGCCCAGGGCATGATCCTGGACAACCCCATCACGACCGAAGGCATGATCCACATAGAAATCCCTGGGTGCAGCATGGGCGTAACTCAAGCCGCTTCTCGCCTAGGGGCTTACACGACGGAAATGTACCCGGACAGCCCACGCTTCCAGGGCATGACCCAAGCCCAAGTCGAAAAGCTCTGCAGCGATACGCAGGTGGCCTGCGTGCGAGGGGCTCTCGACTTCTGGATAAAACACTAAGTCTTTTTTCTTTTTTGAAAACGAAAACGCTCCATATCGATCCTGCCGTCCCACCCTTCGACACGGACTTTTTCCGCCACTAACCGCTCGCGCTGGCGTAAGAACTGTTCCGTTTCGGGAGCGAAGGAAATCTTTCCCTTGGAGCTCACCACTCGGTGCCAAGGCAGGCGGTATTTCTGAGAGCAAGCGTGTAAAACCCACGCGACGGCTCGTGCCGCGTGCGGCTTGCCTGCCATTTTCGCAAGCTGGCTATAAGTGACAACCCGGCCGCGAGGAACTTTCTTAAGCGCCGCCATCAGCCTACGCGTAAAAGGGGATAAAGTTTCAGGCACCAGCACCTCCGACTGCAAAACTGCATGGAAAAGAAAAGCTAGGCAAGAGCCCGTGGGGAGCGCGCGGAAATCTCCGCGAAAAAGGCACGGTGCCGAGGTGTATCTAAACCCAGCAAAAGAAAAACTAAGGAGGCGTCCTTTTTCAGCGGCTCGATTTTCAGATCTTTTCCATCATCGTGGTGAAGCGCGCTTTCGGGGATAATCGACCAGCCAAGCCCCATCCGGACCCAGTGCTTCAACATGTCCGTATGGTGCGCC
>JAIEOG010000375.1 GCA_019750655.1 bacterium | reverse complement strand
GTCGTGAGCTGCTTGAGGAAAATTTCTAAGAGGCCTTTGGCCGTGTAGAAAGTGACGGGCGCGGATTCGCCCGCCCAGCTCGGAGCCAAAGACTTGCCCGAGAGCAGCGCCGCTGCGGTGAGCATTTCTTTCACTTTGGTTTCGGCTTTGGGCTCGGAGCGGTACGTGCTGCCGACTTCAAACAGGCGCTGATCGTGGATCTGGCGGTTGCGGTTGTAGAGATAAGTCTCTAGCAACGACGGTAAAAGGCTCGTGCGCAGAACCTTCATGTCCTCATTCAGAGGGTTTTGAAGCGTAACGCGGTTCTCATTCAAAACACCAAAGCGGCTGAGGTTTTGTTCCGAGGTAAAGCTGTAGTGGATCGTTTCCCGGAGGCCTAGGCTGCAAAGTAAGCGCTTGGCGCGGTTTTCAAAACCATAGCGGGTCTCGTCGGCGCGGTCATAGGCCGCAACCGATGTCGGGTACCGCAGCGGAATGGATTCATAACCATTCAAGCGTGCGGCTTCTTCGATGAGGTCCACGCTTTCCTTCAAGTCCGCGCGGAAAGTCGGCAAACGCACGGAGAGCACATTGGCCGATTTGCGGTGCGAGCTGATGCCGATGGAATCAAAGAGCTCGGAGACGGTTTCAATCGAAAGATCGTCGAGGCCGGCCACACGGCGGACATCGCGCATATCCAACGCCACGACGGGTTCGCGTGCGCCAAATTCATTGGTGTCGATGGCTGGGTGGTAGACGTTGGCGTCGAAAGTGTCTTGGAAAAGGCCCGCGGCGCGTTCGCCTGCTGTGTTGACGACGGCGATATCGTTCGTGCGTTCGAAACGCTTGGAAGCATCGGTCGAAAGGCCTAGGCGTTTAGCCGTCTTGCGGATTTGCTGCGAATTGAAGTTCGCGCTCTCGAGCAAGATAGCGGTGGTGTCTTTCTCCACCTGGGAATTCTGGCCGCCCATGATGCCCGCAAGAGCAATGGGGCGATCGCCGTCTTGGATGAGGATATCTCCCGGCTCCAAGCGGACAACGGTGCCATCTAAAAGCGTAAAGTCTTGGGCTTCTTTGCAGGGAGCCACGCGGACAATGCCGGATTGTAACCGACGCAAGTCGAAAGCGTGCAAAGGTTGGCCGTATTCGTACATCACGAAGTTTGTGATATCGACGACGTTATTGATCGGGCGTAGGCCCACGGATTCGAGCCGCTCTTTCACCCAGTCCGGGCTTTCACCGATTTTGATGCCATCGATGACGCGCGCGATGTAGCGCGGGCAAGCGACTGCATCGTCGACTTCGACTTTAATGACAGAGGAAGTGCGGTGCTGCGAAGCTTGGAAGCGTGCAGGTTTCGGCTCGCGGAGTTTCGTTTTGAGCAGCGGTGCGATTTCTCGGGCGAGGCCGATAACACTCAGGCAGTCCCCACGGTTGGCGGTGAGGTCGAGTTCAAAAATCGTGTCTTCTTGTTTGGCGCCGAGAAGCTTGGCAACAGGTTCACCGAGAACAGCGTGCTTCGGGAGCTGCAAAATGCCTTCGGAATCGTCGGAAATGCCGAGTTCTTTGGCAGAGCAAATCATGCCGGAAGATTCCACGCCGCGGATGGCGGATTGCTTGATGCGGATGCCGCCCGGCAGGCTCGCGCCGACCAAAGCCAAGGGCACGAGATCGCCCTCGCCGATATTGCGGGCGCCGCAGACGACCTGCAGGCGTTCAGCCTCGGGGGCATCGGAAATCACAATACGGGTGACTTGCAAGCGATCGGCATTTGGGTGCGGCTCGATCTTTTCAATGCGGGCGACGACAACGCTCTCTAAACCAGCAGAGGGCTGGCGGATGGCGCCAACCTGGATCCCACGCATCGTTAGGCGCTCAGCCAATTCGGCTGGGACGATTTTGGAGTCGGGTTTTTGCAGGTAGTCTCGCAGCCAGCTGATAGATAATTGCATTTAAAACTGCTCCAGCAAGCGCCGGTCGTTTTCGAAATAGGCGCGGATGTCTTGGATTCCGTATTTGATCATCGCGATGCGCTCGAGGCCCATGCCGAAGGCGAAGCCAGTGAAGCGATCGGGGTCATAGCCCACGGCGCGCAGAACATTGGGATGGACCATCCCGCAGCCGCCGATTTCAAGCCAATCTGTCGGCGAGGCAGCTTTGCTGCCGCGGCGGTCTTTGCCATCGCCCCAGAGCATGTCTACTTCGGCGCCGGGTTCGACGAATGGGAAGTAGCTCGGGCGGAAGCGCAAGGGGCGCGCGCCAAAGAGTTCTTGGATCAAGTAGTGCATCGTGCCTTTGAGATCCGAGAACGAAACTTTTTCATCGACCATCAAGCCTTCGATCTGGTGGAACATCGGCGTGTGGGTTTGGTCGTAGTCGGCGCGGTAGACTTTACCGACAGAAATAATCTGCAAGGGCGGCTTCATCGCCTTCATGGCGCGGATTTGCACCGGTGAAGTGTGCGAGCGCAAAAGCACGGGCTTTTCGATGTAGAACGTGTCCTGCATATCGCGAGCAGGGTGGTGCTCGGGAGTGTTCAGGGCTTCAAAATTGAAAAATTCGGTTTCGACTTCAGGGCCAGTGGCCACAGAAAAGCCGACACGCTGGAGTGCTTGGACAGCGAGGTCCATCACGCGTGTGATCGGGTGCAAAGATCCTGCTTCGACGGGGTAGTACCCCGGCAAAGTGACATCGAGGCGCGGGCTATTCGCCAGCTCCTGCTCGACCTGTTTGCGTTCGAGTTCGTCTTGGCGGTTGGTGAAGAAGCTTTCAAAGTCCTGCTTCACGCGGTTGAGCATGGCGCCAGCTTCACGGCGCTTTTCGGGGGTTAAATCCCGAAGCTGCACCATCATGCTGGTTAGCAGGCCTTTTTTGCCAAGGTAATGGACCCGCAGACGTTCCAACTCACCGGTGTCGGGAGCGGACGTGATACGACTTCGGGCCTCGTCTTGTATCCGTTGGATATTATCGATCATGCAGCTTGCGGCCGCGCAAGCTCCACAAGCTGAGTAAAGTGGGCCGGATTCTTGATGGCCAAGTCGGCCAAGATTTTCCGATCCAATTCGATGTTCGCCTTTTTGAGGCCAGAGACAAACTTTGAATAACTCAGATTATGGAGTCTGCAGGCGGCGTTAATCCTTACCTGCCAAAGATACCGCATTTCCCGCTTATGCGTCTTCCGGTACCGGTACGCATAACGGTCCGCACGGTTCGTGTATTCACGAGCGACTTTGACGATGCTTTTCGCGCTACCAAAGAAACCTTCGGCTC
>JAIEOG010000421.1 GCA_019750655.1 bacterium | reverse complement strand
GCCCTTGCGGAATGAAGCCCCCGGCCTGGACCGATTTGCGCATTGCGCCAACGAGTTGGTTCACAAAGACGGCTTCAAACTGCTGCGAGACTTCCCGGAGTTTTTCTTTTTCTTCGGGACTGAGGTGGGATTCCTCAGGAGCGGGCGGAGGCATTCTTACGGGAGAGATGGGCATTATTGCACCTCGAGATCAGCGATTAAGGCACCGGAAGCTTTTAACGCCTTGAGCACTGCCATGAGGTCATCTGCCGTGGCGCCCATTTCATTGAGCCCTGAAACCAATTCCGAAATGCTCGTTGAGCCGCGAACCATCATCACCCGGTTCTTGGGTTTCTGAGCGGCTGCGGGTTCTTCGGCAGCGGCATCAGCCCCTTCGGAAGCCGGAGGGCGCGGATCTTTGATTTCGACACTCAGGTTCCCGTGCGCAACCGCGGCGGGCAGCAAGCGCACGGCATCGCCCAAGACGACGGTCCCTGTGCGCGGATTTACTATCACTTTTGCGGCCTGATCGGCTTCGACATCCATAGACTCAATTTGCGCGATTAAATCGACGGGCGTGCCTTCGTATCCATAAGGCACCACCACCTGCACTGCCCCTGCATCCTGCGGAATGGCGAAGCGTCCAGAGAGTTCTTCGTTGATCCGCACGGCGATGCGCGCTGAGGTAGTAAAGTCGGGCTTATTGAGCTGGTAGCGCAGTTCTTTCAAATCCGCCCAATTGTATTGCAGTTCTTTTTCAATCACCGCGCCTTGGGGAATTTGGACCGTGAGTAAAGAGCGCGATCCGCCACCGGCGTTCTTGCCCGTGCGGCTTTCGATGTAAATCTTGCCCTGCGACATGGCGTATACCTGACCATCGGGCCCGCGAAGCGCCGTCATCATGAGCGTCCCGCCTTCGAGAGAGCTAGCCGTTCCAACGGAGGAAACCGTGACATCGAGCGCAGAACCCGCACGCGCGAAGGGCGGCAACACCGCAGAAACAAATACGGCGGCGGCGTTCTTAGACTCCAACTTCTGGTTGCGTTGATCGATGCCTAAGCTTTTCAAAGCTTGGCCCAAAGAGCTGGCAGTGAGATCAAAGCCACTATCTCCAGTACCCGCAAGGCCTACGACGATGCCATAACCCGTAAGCTGGTTATTACGCACGCCTTTGAGCGATGCGAGATCCTTAATGCGCGCAGCTTCTGCTGTGCCACTGAGCAGGGCCAGAACTAACCAAAGGCATTTACCAAGAAACATCGCTAGTCTCCTTCTCATCTTGCCCATCCTTGCGGACTTCAAATTCTAAATCGACGATATCGGCAACTTTGATCTCGTCGCTAGCATCAATATCGCGATCTCGTACGCGGCCCTTCAGCACGACATAAGGATCCCATTGATTGAGGTGTAAGGTATCGCCGACGGTAATGCGGTAAACGCCGCGCGTTCCCACTTCTTCGATATTCCCGCGAAGAAACAGATCCGAAGGGTTGGTTTTGTCGACGGGCCCGGTACTGGCGGGAGCCCGGTCGCCGTTCTGAGCAGCGGCAGCCTTAGCTAGACGCTTTTCCCACTCGCGGCCCTCCGTCGAAGATGCCACTAAGCGCTTCTTGAACGCCTCGTCCAAGCGAATGGTGACGATATCTCCCGAAACGCGAGCCGCCGCTAATGTGTACACATTGTTCCATGTCGAATCTTCGCTCCACAACGACCCCAATTCACGCGGCGCGGGCTTGCGCACCGACGTCGTCAGACGAGGTTTCGGAGCTTCGACTACAGGCTCACTGGCGCAGCCCATCAGAGCGCACGCCAAGAATAGAGCCAAAAGGCCAAGATGCACGAGTTCTTTGAAAGCGTAGTTTAGAGCTGGCATTTCAGTTCATCTCCACTTCGTTAGGTCCGGTCACGCGAGCTTGGATCATTTTCCCGCTGCTGGTGTTCTGCACCGGAATCCATTGGCCGAGACGGCCACTTTGCAAGGCACGCGCTTTTGCTTTGAGAACAAAACTGGGTTTGCGACGCACGAGTTCCACGGACTGGCCTGAAGTCACCACCGCTGCGAGCTGTGTGTTGTTCTTGCCGAGCACTTGCCCAGTCGCGCTCTGGCCTTTGGCCGTGCGGCCCTCGAGAGCGCCCAGGCCCGTGAAATACCCCACCTGGCTCAAGCGGCTAAGCTCTCGCTCTTCAAGTTTGGTATTTCCCGCTGTCAGCGATTCGCCATGCGCCAAGGGGCCTGCGGCAACCACCACCGGAGAATAGACCCTGAGCGTTGCACTTCCCCGCCCCTCTAGGATCTTGCCGTCCTGCAGTGTTTCCACTGTGAACGTCACTAGCCCCATTGGTTGCTCGGGCACAAAAGAAGTGATTCGTACCTGCTGGGCCAGCGGGACGCCGACATGCGCGTCCTTCACTTCAACTCGAACGCCTGCCGGCAATCGCTTGGCCGCCGCGGACGCGATGAACGCCTCCCAAGAAGGAGCCGCAACAGCGGAAGCCGACAGACAAGCCAAGAATAGAGAAACGAGGATTTTAATCATCGGATATTCGCCGTGTTTTGGAGGATGGAATCTACCGCTTGGAGAACTTTGGAATTCATCTCAAAGCCGCGTTGAGCGGAAATCATTTCCGTCATTTCGCGGACCATGTCGACGTTGGAGCTTTCGAGATAACCCTGTAGAAGCCCGCCCGTGTAGTTCTGTCCGGGAGTTGCCAGCTGCGCCTGGCCACTAGCTTCGGTTTCCGTAAAAAGATTTTTCCCCATCGCTTTCAAGCCACCGTTATTGACGAAAGTAGCCAGCTGCAATTGGCCTACTGCAACCTTGCCCGAGCTGCTGACCACATTGACCGTGCCGTCTTCGCTGATCGTCACGCCACCTGCATTGGATGGGATTTCAATTTCCGGCTGCAAAGGATAGCCGTCGATAGTTTCAATGCGCCCCGAAGCGCCACGGAAAAAGCTGCCATCGCGGCGGTAACCATTTTCTCCATTGGGCAATTGCACCACGAAGAACCCGTCGCCTTGGATGTACATATCCAATTCGCGTTTGGTGGACATGGGGCGCCCAATCTCAAAATTACGCGCAGTGCCAGCAACCTTCACGCCCATCCCGCGTTGAATACCCACAGGCGCTTGCGTTTGCGCCGAGGTGTTTGCGCCGGGCTCTTGGAGCGTTTCATAAAGCAAATCTTGAAATTCCGCCCGGCTGCGTTTGTACCCAGCGGTGTTCACGTTCGCCAGATTGTTGGTGATCTGAT
>JAIEOG010000363.1 GCA_019750655.1 bacterium | reverse complement strand
GCCAGGAATGCCCATCCAGATTACGCCCAAAGAATTCAACGGCAGCGTCTACCTCGTGCTCGACGGCCAAATCAGCCACGAGATCGGCGAAAAGGACACTATCCGGGTGCGCACCTCCGATAGCTACCTGCGCCTAGTCTACCCACCGACCCGCCAATGGGCCGAAACGATCCGCCGCAAGCTGAATATGACGTAACGCCGCGCGGGGCTCTTGCGTTAGACTCTGGGTATCGTGGCGCAAACCCTCGAATCCATCGCAGAAATGATCCGGCATCACCCACGCTTGGTGATTGCCGACGATTTCGAAATCGCATTCCAGCACACGGTCTGCCATTCCACCCGGTTTCAAAACGGGCTTGCGGCGCAAGACACGCAAACGGATAGGCTCTGGGTGAGCTTGCGCATCTTGCACCGCAAACGTGGCGGCAAGGCGAGCTGGATCAACCCAACCAAAGAAAATCTTTCGCAGCTCGTGGACGCGGCCTTTGAATCCGCGCAGCGCTCTTCATTAGATCCCTGGTTTCGTTTCCCGATCTGGAAGGCTTTGACGCCACCGAATGAACGGGACGCGGCCGCTTTCAGCGAAGGCAGCCACTATGACCTGCTCGGGGCACCCGCGACGCTCTTTGACGAAGTCTATGACAAGCGCACGGTCGAAACCTTCATCCGACGCAAAACGGAAAAACAAAATCGCTCATCTACAGCGCGGCGTTTTTCGAGCAGGCTTTCTTTATTCCAAAGTGGTGAAAACGAAACCCCGTTTTTCCTCCGAGAGGAACGTGTCGGCAGGGGCTTGCCTGAAGAAGTCCAAGGCTGGGTAAGAGCGCTGGGCCTAAAAGCCGCACAGCGCGCACAAGGCAAGGCGGGCCGCATGCCTCAAGGTGCGCAACGCGTGCTGCTTTCGCCGCAGGCCGCGGCCCTATGGTTACAATCCGTAGCGCCATGGTTCTACGCCGATCGCTTTCAAGAGGGCCGTAGTCCCCTGGGCGAGGCACCCGCGAACGTAGCTTCTGTGATCACGCTTATCGACGATGGCCGGCACCCGTCCTCGGCGCAAGGCGCTTGGTTTGATTTGGAAGGCAGCCCGACTCAGAAAACCGTTTTGGTTAAGAAAGGCGCGCAGCAAAGCTGCCTCTATGATGTTTACAGCGCCACTCGCGAAAATCGTCTGAGCACCGGGAATTATTTCCGCGCCCCCTCCGACGGCTTTGCCTCTATCCAACCCTCGGCGCTCTACTTGGAGCCCGGCACGCAAGGTTTCGAGGCGATGCTGCGCGAAGTGGGGGAGGGTATTTACCTCGACCAAGTCGAACGCTGGGACTTTACTCCGCAGAGCCCACGCCGAGTGGGTGTTCTGGCTTCGGGTTGGCGTGTTTCCGGCGGCAAGCTCGCCGAGCCGCTTTCGGGAATCGAAGCCGAATGGGATCTCGGGGCTCTGCTCCAAGGGGCAGCCGCAGTGGGATCGGAGCTGGAATTCTTCGCGGGCTTCGGCGCGCCCCCTGTTTTAATCGACGGCTTAGCTTTGCGTTCTTGAGGGCACCATGAAAATCAAAGGTTATGCACTGACGGATATCGGCCTCAAAAGAAAGATCAACCAAGATGCTTTCTTAAGCGACGATGATTTGAGCCTCTACGTCGTTGCCGACGGGATGGGCGGTCACCGAGGGGGCGAGGTAGCGAGCCAGCTCGCCGTGGAAGTGATCCGCAAGTTCTGTCGAGAGAACAAGGCTCTGCCGCCGAGGGAAAAACTCGATAAGGGCGTAAACCTTTCGTGCCAACAGATTTACGACGAGAGTAAAAAGAACCCCGACCTCGCGGGAATGGGCACAACGATTGTAGCCGTGCTTTTCCACGAGAATGTCGCGCACATCGCTCAAGTGGGCGATAGCCGCGCCTACCTAATCAGCAATGCCGGGATCTGGCAGGTGACAGAAGATCATTCGTTGATGAACGAAGAGATCCGCGCGGGCCGCCTCGCCGTCGGCCAAGAGTCGACTTACCAGTTCCGCAATGTGATCACTCGCTCGGTTGGTTACGAAGCCCAAGTGAATGTGGACATTTACCGCAGAGCGCCTCAGAGCGGGGATTATTTTCTGCTTTGCACGGACGGTCTTTCTGGCATGGTGAATGTCGTTGAGATCAAAGACAGTATTCTCAAGCACGGCCCAGAAATGGGTTTGAAAAGCTTGATTGGGTTAGCCAACGCGCGCGGTGGCGATGACAACATCACCGCGCTCGTCGTCGAGGTGGTTTAAATGATTACAACGCGCACCAAACGTTGGTGGCGAGAACGCTTCGTCACCCTCATGGTGATTCCGGAGCGGACACGCCGTGTCCATAAAGTCATTCTGCCGTTTTTCATTCTGAAACTCGGGATCGTTGTTTTTTCTTTGGGCACCGTTTTCATGATGCTGATTGGCGTGGATTACATCCACGTGCTGGGGCAGCTCGCGGAAAACAAGCGTCTCAAGGGCGAAAACTACCGTTTGCGGCAGGATCTCCAACTCATCCGCAATAAAGTGGATTCGATGGAGGCGACGATCGAACGCGTGAGCAATTACGCGAAGAAGCTACAGCTGCTGACGGGGCAAAGCGATCCCAAAGCCGCGCCTAAGGGGCAAGCACCCGAAATGCCGGACCTGGAGCTCGAGCGCGAGCCCGCCGGCAAGCCCGCGCGCCGCAGCTCGAAGCTGATGTTGCCGGTGGAGCGCGAACCCGCGGCGGTCATTCCCGCATCGGCCCCTCTCCCGGAGCGGATAGATCAGCTCCAAAATGCGGGCCTCGCGGCGGAGTCCAAACTTTCGGGCCTGCAAGTCTACTTTCTCGGTAAGTCGGCCATGATGGCGGCGACACCCTCCCTCATTCCCATCAACGGGTGGGTGTCTTCGAGTTTTGGCTACCGACGGCACCCCTACGATGGTTCCTACCGTCTTCATGCGGGGGTCGACCTGGTGGCGGAGCCAGGGACCCCAGTGCGCGCACCCGCCGATGGTTTGATTATCTTTTCCGGGCAAAAGTCGGGTTACGGCAAAGTCGTGGTTATCGACCATGGCTACGGCATCCGCACCCTCTACGGCCACGGTTCTAAGTTCTTCGTGAATCCTGGCACCCGCGTGAAACGCGGCCAGAAGATTGCCGAGGTCGGCTCGACGGGGATGTCCACAGGCCCCCACTTGCACTACGAAATCCGCAAAAACGGTGTTCCCGTGA
>JAIEOG010000104.1 GCA_019750655.1 bacterium | reverse complement strand
AGAGAAACGGTATAGCCCTCTTTCAGAAGCGCTTCCATAAGCGGGTAAATACCTTTTTGGCCCAGCGGTTCACCGCCGGTGAGGCATACATAACGCGTTTTATGCTCGCGGACTTTCGATAGAATTTCCGACCCCTCCATTACCGACCCATGCCAGAACGCATGCCGTGTATCGCAATAAGTGCAGCGCAGATTGCAGGTCGCAAGGCGGACAAAAACGGTCGGTTTGCCGACGAGCAGGCTTTCGCCCTGGATGCTGTAAAAAATCTCGTGGATTTTGAGCTGATCCGACACGCAAGCGCACTATGCCATGAGACGGGAAAAACGCGAGCTACTTACAAAGCAGAGCCCGCTCGGTACGAAAAGGTAGTGGGTACCTTTTAATAAGCGCACCCCGCGCCATTGGGGCCCCAGAGTAGATTGGCACCTTTTAGTGGGCGACTTGTTGGCGGATGATGGAGCGTTGGAGTTTCAGCTGCTGCTTGCGAGCGTCACCTTCTGTCAGCACTCCCGTCAAAGCTTGCTCCGCTTTTTTCTGGGCAGCCTTCGCACGGTCCAGATCAATCTCAGACGACTCTTCGCAGGTCTCGGCGAGAACAATCACTTTGTTCTTACGCACAATGGAGAAGCCGTAGCTGATCGCGAAGCGGCGTTCTTTGGCATCCTCGGGGAGCGTCAGAACGCCGGTCGACAAGAGCGTCACCAGCTCCGCATGGCCCGGCAGCACGGTGATGGTGCCGCTGGCCGTGGGAAGGCTCACGCGATCCACCGTGAGCCCTTCGAGCACACGGCGGGACGGGGTGACGATGTCGACTTCGATCATTTCACGCTCCGGAGTTTTTCTGCCTGAGCGATGGCTTCTTCAATCGTGCCGACCATGTAGAAGGCCTGTTCCGGCAAGCCGTCGTGTTTACCATCGACGATTTCACGGAAGGCGCGGACAGTGTCCTTCACTTCCACATACTTGCCGGGGTTCCCCGTGAACTGTTCGGCCACGAAGAACGGCTGCGACAAGAAGCGCTCGATACGGCGTGCACGAGCGACGGTAATTTTATCGTCTTCCGAAAGCTCGTCCATCCCGAGAATCGCGATGATGTCTTGCAGATCTTTGTAACGCTGCAATATGCGCTGTACATCGCGTGCCGTGCGGTAATGCTCTTCGCCGACCACGTCTGGAGAGAGCAAGCGGGAAGTCGAAGCAAGAGGATCCACCGCGGGGTAAATCCCTTTTTCGGAAATCGCACGCGACAAGTTGGTCGTCGCATCCAAATGCGCGAACGCCGTGGCCGGAGCAGGGTCGGTATAATCGTCAGCAGGTACGTAAATCGCCTGCACCGACGTAATCGAACCTTTTTTCGTCGACGTAATACGTTCTTGGAGCTGGCCCATTTCCGTTGCCAAGGTAGGTTGGTAACCCACGGCAGAAGGGATGCGGCCGAGAAGTGCGGACACTTCCGAACCCGCTTGCGTGAAGCGGAAGATATTATCCACGAAGAGCAAGACGTCCTGGCCTTCTTCGTCGCGGTAGAATTCTGCAGCGGTCAGAGCGGAAAGCGCCACACGCAAACGCGCACCTGGCGGCTCGTTCATCTGGCCGTAGACCAAGCAGGTCTTGTCGAGAACGCCTGACTCTTTCATTTCCATCCAGAGATCGTTCCCTTCGCGGGTACGCTCTCCGACACCTGCGAACACGGAGAGACCCCCGTGCTGGTTCGCGATGTTGTTGATGAGTTCCATGATCAAAACGGTTTTGCCTACGCCGGCGCCGCCGAAGAGACCAATCTTACCGCCCTTGGAGTACGGCGCGAGCAAGTCGACGACCTTGATCCCCGTGACGAGCATCTCCACTTGGGTGCTCTGGTCTTCGAAAGACGGTGGTGGGCGGTGAATGGGGTACGTTTTTTTGGCTTTCACCGGGCCCATTTCATCCACGGGCTCGCCGATGACGTTCAAGATACGTCCCAGAACTTCGCGGCCGACTGGCATCGAGATGGGGCTTGCTGTGTCGCGCGCCTTCATGCCGCGGGTCAAGCCGTCGGTAGAATCCATCGCGATACAACGGACCACGCCGTCGCCCAAGTGCGAAGCGACTTCCAAAGTAAGGTTGTCTTTGTTCGCATTCAAATTGGGGTTAGTGACCTTCAACGCGTTGAAGATCGCAGGCAGCTTAGTGGGCGGGAACACCACGTCGACTGCGGGACCGATTACCTGTGTGATTTCACCAAAGGATTCCATTGACTCCTCTTTCCTAAATTCTTATTTCATTGCCTCGACGCCGCCGACGATCTCGAGAAGTTCTTTCGTGATGCTGGCCTGGCGGGCCTTGTTGTATTCCAAAGTCAAATTGTCGATCATTTCGGACGCGTTCTTCGTGGCGTTTTCCATCGCCGACATACGCGCGCCGTGCTCGCTCGCTACAGATTCCAAGACAGCTCGGAAGAACTGTGTCTTGAAGTGGCGGGGCACGATCTCATTGAGCACTTCTTGCTTAGAAGGCTCAAAGAGGCTTTTCCGGAAGCGTTCTTCGTCGGCAATCGGCAAAATGCCTGCCACCGGCCCGGGAACTTCCGTTGCCACCGGAATCAAGCGCTCGGCAGTAACCGTCTGCTGGATCGCTGATTTAAATTCGTTGTAGACGAGGTAAATCGCGTCGAATTCGCCGCTAGCGAAATGGCCTAAGATCTCGTCGGCCACTTTTGCCGTATTCGAATACGTCGCACGTGCGAGCAAGCCTTCGTGGTACGCACCAAAAGCAGGGTGCCGGCGGTAGGCATCGTAGGCCTTCTTTCCAACGGCATCGATCACGACTTCCACGCCCGCTTCTTTTTTTGCGCTCAAGAAGCGGTTCACTTCTTTGAAAACCGAAGAGTTGAAGGAACCGCACAATCCACGATCGCCTGCAAGGACGACTACGCGGATACGTTTCTCTACCCGCTTCTCCAACCAAGGGTGGGAGATGTCGGGCATCTTCGAGAGCGAAACCAAGATGGAGTAGATGCGGTACGCATATGCACGGGAGCTCAAGATAGCTTCTTGAGACCGGCGCAGCTTAGCGGCTGCTACCATCTTCATCGCGCGCGTGATCTGGCGCGTGTTTTTTACACTGCCGATGCGCTTTTTAATGTCTTTAAGGCTCGCCATTTACGCAAACGTCGCCTGGAACGCTTCGATGACTTTATCGAGCGTTGCCTTCGTGGCGTCATCCA
>JAIEOG010000148.1 GCA_019750655.1 bacterium | reverse complement strand
GTGGTGGGTAGCACTGGCGACGTTTCTCTTTCTCTTCTCGGTGCTATTGGCGCAGCTGGCGCCCGTTTTATTGATCCCACTTTTTTTCAAAATGAATCCGCTCCCGGCGGGTGAATTGCGCGAAAAGCTGATTGCGTTGAGCGCGCGTTACGGCGTCTCGGTGAAAGAAGTCTTCTTACTCGGGCTCGGCGATAAAACAGAGAAGGGCAATGCCGCCTTCATGGGCATCGGCCGGACGAAGCGCATCGCGCTCGGCGATACGATCTACGAGAAATACCCGGCCAACCAAGTGCTCGCCGTCTTTGGCCATGAGCTGGGCCATATGGTGCACGGGGATATCTGGCGAGGCCTCGCGCTTTCGACAGCCTCTTTGTTTTTAACATTTGGACTAGCGGCCTGGATCGGCGACCACTGGCTTTTGCCTCACTGGTTTACCTGGGTCGAAGCGCCGTTCGGGCTGTTTCTCTATTTTCTCATCGTCGCGGGTGTAGGGCTGCCTTTTGGATTGCTGGAACGGATCCATTCCCGCTGGCGCGAGCGCTTGGCTGACGAATTCGCGGCCAAGCAAGTAGGGATGGCTCCCGAATTAGCGGGCGCCCTCGAGGCGTTGACCTTGCAAAACCGCTCGCTCTTCAAGCCGGAAGGCTGGAGAGAATGGTTGTTCTATTCTCACCCGGCCCCCTGGCGCCGCATTCTCCGTCTGCGCGCTGATAAAACCTGAGCCCGGTTCCTTTCTTATACTTCCGTACCAATTAGTTTGACAATTTGACAAGGCGCATCTTGAACGGTCGAATGCGCTTTGTTTCAGATGTTCGATCTCTAAAATCTGTAGCCCTCATTGGTCTGGTTTTGCTGACAGACCCTGCCTTCGGTGCGCGCCGACGACGCGGGGGCCCCCCACACCCTTCCGTCTATACACGGCAAGCAGTTCGCGAAGCGCGCTTCGGCAGCGAGGAGTTGCAGCGCCTCCGGGGCACAGCTCAGGAGATTGAATACGATCTTTTGCGAAATATCGTTGCCCAGCCGGCCATGAGTAAATCCGCGGGAACCCGCATTCGGGCCTACCTCGATGGTTTCGGCCGACACCAGGGCGAGCCTTCGAGCCAGCACGTGATTGGGTTCCCTGGGATTGGAAAGAATCTCTTGGTAAATCTCTTAAAGGAATACATCCCGACGCTCACTATCGATGTCCAAAAGTTTGTTGGGGGAAAATCCAGTGAGACTTTCGGAGAGCTTTTTCGTCTCATTGAACGGTTTGTAGATTCTCTGCCCGATAAAAACACACCTTGGATTTTGCATTTTGACGAACCTGATAAAGCCCCCGAGCTCGCGCCCGATGGCACTGAAATTACCCAGCCGGTGATCGGTATTTTCAATGAAATCCTGTCGAGTGGACACCTCGTGGGGCCCTATGGGCGGAACTTGGATTTTACCAATGTATTCCTACTATCCACGATGAACTTCTCTCCTAAGACGATGGAACGGTTCGTCCGTTTGGTTGTGAAACGCAAGGACGCCACTTTTTACAATCTGACAGAAGCCGAAATGGCTAAGATCAATGATTTTCTTCTCAAGCAAGATACGCGTGCTGAAGTCGCGAGCATGTTGGGAGAACTTTTTCGAACAAACACCGTGAGCCGGATTCTTCCAGAAATAGTTATCGGTCGGATCCTTCTGTCTGAGGACTTGAGGAAGCTCTCCGATTTGAATTTCCGAAAGGTCGTTCAGCGGTATGGGGAACAGACGCGGATTAAAGTTACTACGAGTGAAGCATTTTTGGATTTTTTAAATCGGGAAACGGCCTATCTCCCTGCGGGGGCAAGGACCACTATTCGCCAAGGAACGCACCTAACAAGCCAGTTAATGCATTTCGTTGCCCGGCAGCCCTTGGCAGAGGGAGACGCGGAGACGGTTAAGAATGATCCCACGCTCAGTAAACCGCGCCAGGGCCATTTTCACTACAACCCTAAGAAACAGGAGGCGGTGGTTACTATCACTGAGGTGGTAAGGCGGGGCAATCGGATGGAGCCTGGTAAGAGCAAGATCTTCCGCATTCCTTACGTCCGGGATTCATTGACCTTTGATATCCCCCCCACTCTCGCCGTGGAGATGCCGGACGCGGAGGAGAACGCTAGGTTGGCAAGCAGTCGCCCGCCCAGCAAGGCCTTAATCGCCACTAAGCGATTTGCTAAACAGTTGGGCTACAACCGACAGTTTCTTCGCAAGAAAGTAGACGAGCAGATAGTGGGCTACGAGGAGATCAAGGATCCCTTGCTGGACGCTTTTTCTCAATACTTCGTGGCGGAAGCTGAGGAGCTCCCTTGGCCGAACTACCGCACACTAGCGAGTTTTCCCGGGAATGGAAAGACTAAGCTCATTGAGCTTTTGGCTGAGATAACGGACATGCCCGTTATCAAATTGAACATGCAGCAATATGCGGGAGGGGGCGCGGACGCGGCCAAGAGATTGGTACGCGATTTGGCAGCAAGCCTCGCCGCCGTTCCCGAGCATGATGGCAGACGGCGATACCTATTTCTGGTCGAGGATCCGGATAAATGTCCGGAGCTCAATCCGATAAATGGGCTTCCAGAAACTGCGAATTGGGCTGCTATGGCCCTCTTAAAAGATCTCCTTAGCAGTGGTTTTCATGAAGCCAATATCGACGATGGAATATTTGGGCAGCAGATCGTCCGACTAGATGTGAGCGATGCCTTCATGGTCATCAATATGAACTTCGGCATCGATATCATGAATTTTCACAATGACCCCCGAGTCACGACGGTGGAAGACACGGTAGAAGCCTGGAAGAATTTGAATACGTCTATCCAGAGTATGCGCAAACTTCTCCAGCGTCTTTTTCTACCGGAAACAGTGGATCGTTTTCTTACGCAGCCTTTTAATCTCGTGCAACCGTTGAACGAAGAGCAACATGCAGAGCTAGTGGAACTAGCAATGCACGAGCGCATCCAGACTTTGATGACGAATGGCCATGCGATCGAAATTTGGACGACAGGGGGATACCGAGAATTTCTCTACCGGGAGTCGGTTATTCCAGCGCAAGGCGGGCGGGCGACGGCTACGGGGGCTGCTCAGCTAGTCGATAGCCACCTTCAGAAAGCCGTAGAGGCGTTGATGGACTATCCAGAGCTCCGCATGATCCCTGTGAAACTTCGGCTGGACTTTAAGCCG